>JAQFVO010000239.1 GCA_027942505.1 Endozoicomonas sp.
GTTTCAATCAGGGTGATCAGTGCAATGAATCCGGGATTCTCTGCTGTCAGTCTGGATTCAATCAGCCTGGTGGCAGCGGCAGACTGTGATGGGTCATCCTGTGTGATGTAACGAACCAGAATATTAGTATCAAGGCCAATCACGGCTTGGTGCCTCTGTTGGCAATAGCTTCATTCATCTCTTCAATGGATACATGACGGTCTGTTTTAATCATGCCCTTCAATGCTTTAACGTCATTACTGGCAACCAGCATCTCAAACCGCCCGGGTGCCACCTCAATAAACTGAATACGATCTCCGGGCCCTACGTTCAGGGCGTTGCGTACAGCAGCTGGAATGGTTACCTGACCCTTGCTGGTCACGGTTGCTGTTGAGATATTCATTGCCTTACTTTTGCTCTTTTGCCTTACATTTTATAGATAGTAGGATTTGTTAAAGAGATAGTCCACCCGGTGCTGTCACTCAAGAGAAGTGGATTCTCATCTTCGAGGTTGTCGCAAAAAGCATAAAAGCCTTGAACCACAAAGGCACAAAGCCACAAAGGAAAAGAAAAGCTCTTCTTTGTGCTCTTTGTGCCTTTGTGGTTCCCTTCTTTTCAGGCTTTTTGGCGTCAACTAGTGCTTAGCGGCACTGGCCAGATGGGGACTCACGATGGAGTTCGATAAGGCCGACTTATAATGTTGGGTCAATAACTGGAAAAAACGTCCAATTTTCCGTTATTGGTATAGCTGATTACTTGATAGGCATCTTTGAGATCACCGTACTCCATACCAGGTGATCCCATCGGCATCCCCGGGACCGCAATGCCGAGGATATCAGGCTTTTCCGTTAGCATGCGCTTGATGTCAGCAGCCGGGACATGTCCTTCAATGGCATAGTCGCCCACAAATGCTGTATGGCAGGAACCCATGCCGTGGGGTAATTTCGCTCTCTGTTTATACTCAGCCATATTTTGAACATTGTGGCTGATGGTTTTGAAGCCATTCTCTTCCAGGTGCTTTACCCACTCGGTACAGCACCCGCAGGTAGGGGATTTGTAGACCATAACGGTAGGAAAACTCTCTTCCGCCAGGGCAAACAGCGAGGTGAATGTCAGTGTTGATGCCAAAATCAGTCGAGTCAGTATGTCCATTTGTACTCTCCATGTGCGGGTTTGATTTCAACGACGTTCGCGGCAGCTTTCGGTTCTTGGATAAATTACCAAGATCTGACTCAATCTTGAAGGGGGCGGAAAGCTGGCCAAAGATTCATCATTACTGCGTTTGAGATACTTATATCCAGTTTATTGCCTTTTGCGATATCATCACCCACTCATTCGGCCTGACTTCAGGC
>JAQFVO010000251.1 GCA_027942505.1 Endozoicomonas sp.
GAGCATGGCCATTTCCCGACACAGAATATCCAGTGACCAGCCATCCACGGCAATATGGTGGAACAGGAGCAGCAACACTGAATGCTCTTTGGTCTCGAACATAACCATCCGCAAGGGGAAATCCTGGCTCAGTTCAAAGGGGGTGTTGATCACCTCTGCCAAGGCGTCGTCCAATTCTTCCTTCGCCAATTGACGACGTTCAACAGTCAGAGGCTCTTCACCCACCTGTTGCCTGCGCTGCCCCTGCTCATCCATAAAGAAGCGGGTCCGCAAGACCGGGTGCCGATCGGCCAGCAGTTGCACTATCCTGACCAGCTGTTCGCCATCGGAGTCACTGTCCAGCCGCAGCAGTAACGGGATATGGTAGGCTGATGTTCCCTGTTCGAACTGTTCGATAAACCACAGCCGCTGCTGAGCAAACGACATTGGTCCATGTGTTAGATCCTGGGCTGGAATCAGCGATATTTGATCCGTCAGTTGTGGTGCCAGAGCGGCGATTGTTGGGTATTGAAACAACAAAGCCACTGGTGCATCTACCGATAGCACATCGCTGATCTGCTGGCACAGTCGGATGGCCAGCAGCGAGTCGCCGCCCAGGTGAAAGAAGTTGTCGTGAATGCCCACCTGCCCAACGGCCAGCAACGACGCCCAGAGCTGACACAACTGCTCTTCAGTAGCGTTGGATGGGGCAACGTAGTCGTCAGTGATCTGCAGTTCCGGTTCTGGCAAAGCCTTGGTGTCGAGCTTACCGTTGCCGGTTACCGGGAAACTGTCAACCGGCATATAGGCCGCAGGTACCATATAAGCGGGCAACTGCCTGCTCAGCTGTTCGCGCAACGTCTCGCTATCTATTGGCTGGTCGGCAATATACCAGGCAACCAGGTAATCGGGCCTGTGCTCGGTGGATGTTTGCCGGGCACGGGGCAGCACCACCGCCTGGCGGATACCGTCGAGACCTGCCAGGCACTGCTCTATTTCGCCAGGCTCAATCCGCAAGCCACGGATTTTAATCTGCTGATCCTCACGGCCAATGTAGAGCAGCTCACCACCGTCCAGCCAGCGTACCTGGTCACCAGTACGATAGAGCCGGTCGTAACCCAGCTGCAGGTCATCAGTAAACGGGTTGTCAATAAAGGCTTCTGTCGTCAGCTCCGGCCGGTTCAAATAGCCCGTTGCCAGTGGCACTCCACCAAGATACAACGACCCGTTAACGCCTACCGGCACCGGATTGAGCCAGTCGTCCAACACGTAGAGCCGGGTATTGGCAATCCCCTTGCCGATAGGCACATCGGGCAACTGACTGTGATGGTACTGATGGGTGGTTACGTGAATCGTCGCTTCGGCCGGGCCGTAGACGTTGTAAAGACAAGCGCAGTGCGACAGTGTCCGGTTGGCCAGACGGGTGGACAGCGGCTCGCCAATGCAGGCCAGCATACGCATACTGACCGGCATGGCCCTGCGGTTCTGCTCCAGCCACAGGATGATCTCTTCCAGAATGGAGGGAACCATAATGGCGATAGAGA
>JAQFVO010000320.1 GCA_027942505.1 Endozoicomonas sp.
CGTCAGCTGGATGTGCTGGACAAGCGTCTTGCTGACAATGAATACCTGGGGGGTAATGAGTACAGCATTGCGGACATCGCAACCTGGCCCTGGTATGGCAACCTGGTATTGGGTCGTGCTTACGATGCGGCTGAATTCCTGGATGTGGCAAGCTACAGGAACGTCGTACGCTGGGCAAAAGTAATCGATGAGCGTGAAGCTGTTAAGCGCGGACGTATTGTTAACCGCACAATGGGCGAAGCGTGGGAGCAGGTTGCAGAGCGTCACTGCGCGGCAGATATTGATGTGGCCTTGGCAAAGAAACCAGCCTGAGGAATAGTCCTTATGTGATTTCCCAGTTTCCGTTTGCCCTGAGTGCCACTGAAGTCTGAGTCCGAACGAAGTCCGTGGCTGCAAACTGAGTTATTTCGGGACAGGTTCTATGTGTTCAGCAAAAATGATTGGCTTTTGGGCGCTTTGCATAACTTTTGAGACCGATGTTATCAGACTTCCGGTTTGGTCCTGGTACTAAACCAGAAGTTCAACTCACTGGTCAAAATTTACAAAAGAGTAAACGTGCCGTGACCCAGGCCCGGAATATAAACCTCTGTCGGTCCCCGGGACAGCTCAGGGTGTGATTCCGATGGCCGATTTTCTCCACCGGGCATGACGCTGACCTCGTTGTTGTCGGTGATTTTGTCGGAGTATTTTTTGACCACCACGGCCCTGTGTAGATCTCCTGCCGCATAAGCTGTGAGCGTATTGTTGCTGGCGATGGTGGTCGGGGCATCATAAACGCCAATGCCAACCATATTGTAATTAATAATTTTATTGTCACACAGTGAGAGGCGTTCACCGATACCGTGAGCATGGATGCCACAAAGGTAACTTTTATGGCGCCAAGGCAGTTCACAATGAATTTCAACGCCAATCACATTGCCACCATAAGATCTTATTACCGGGTCAGCCATTGAAGTTGACAGATAATTTTGAGTTTCATCACGAATCTCCCTGCGTTCATTACCCCCGGGCATGGGCACCTTGCGAATACTGGTATAAAATCCGTTCGAGGCAGAACGCCAGCACGGGCCCGGAGTGATGACGGAGGTTAATGGCAGGCTTGGACTGACTGTCCTGTCACCAATTGAAATTCTGGCCCGCCTGCCCACTAGAGTGTCGCCCGGATACAGCCAAGACACATAAGACGTCTCTAAGGTGCCATAAAAAACAGTCATCAAACCTTTTTCTGCAGGCGCTTCTTTATCAGCTGCCCTGATCACCCTGTAGGATTTCGGTAAATCGACTGCGTTAAACACATTGATCCGGTTAAATTCACTGAAAGGAATGCCGCCTACTGAAGCATTTCTGGCTTGCAGTATGGCCAATTGTTTCTGCCAGTCCCGGTCGCTCAGCTGGGGAGAAAAAAGCTGCTCAAGGCCGGGAATTACAGGGTTATTGCTGTCATCAAGCGGTGCCTCGGCAGCACGGTTGGCAGTCTTTTGCGGGTGAAGGAATTCAAAGAATGCTTCAGAGGGTTGCCATTTGGTTGGAACTTTGAGTGAAGGAACAATTTCATCCTCGACAATTACGGCGGATTCGTTATGAGGCAG
This sequence comes from Endozoicomonas sp., assembly GCA_027942505.1. Classification (GTDB taxonomy): domain Bacteria; phylum Pseudomonadota; class Gammaproteobacteria; order Pseudomonadales; family Endozoicomonadaceae; genus Endozoicomonas. The sequence goes on from JAQFVO010000320.1 coordinate 1,590, forward strand.
GAGTTTGTCAGTGGTGTGGATGCAGATATTTTGACCTTTCCCGTTGACAGTTTCATCAGGACCAGGATGGACAGGACCCGAATTCAAAGCGTTGTTTCGAACTGCCTGGATATCTAGTGTTTCGGAAATTAACATAAATTGAGACCTCTATTAATAAACGGAAAAGCGTTGATAATAGACGCCTTAGAAAACCTGTCCATTTTTTTGCTATTCAATTCCCAGAGGAAAATGGGATGCCTTAAATTTCTCGACTGAGAAAATGGGTGTCCTCTTTTTTTCTCTCTTTTTTTCTTTAAGGGAATGGTCCACAATTTTACCTCATCCTGAATTGAGTGATCGAACAATTTGTCGGATACGTCAGTTTGACTGGTAAAAATACTCAATGATTCAAACTTGCATACGCCGGCTGTTCGTTCGCAGGCAGGTGTATTCAGAAATATGATTACCGTTGGTCACTTGAATCAAACATCTGATAGAAAATAACTACTCAAATCTTCAGAAGGTTCAATAATGATTTAAGGTCTAAATTAGCTGTGTGAGCCGATGGGCAGTT
>JAQFVO010000365.1 GCA_027942505.1 Endozoicomonas sp.
ACTTTTTCAAGAGTGAGCAGTCTCAGTCCACGAATGCTCATATTTGCGGTCTAAATCGCTGGCATTAAGTACTTTACATCGAAGTTTACGCGGCGGTTGTCCACGAATTTGATCGTAAATTCTCTGCTACCTGAAACACAGTAAGTCAATGAACAGTTTTGATCGGACCCAGGGTTTCATCACGGATCACTGCTGTTTACAGCAGGGATTTCTCCCACCACCCGCTGAAAAAACATCGTTATACCTGAGCGGGTTAAGATGCTCTGTGCAGACGATTGGTCTGTCCGGTGCCGGATATCTCGCGTTGCCAGCAACCGTCGCACCCGGTTCTCGGCGCACGCTGGATGATATTTCAATCTTTCATTTACCCGACAGCGACATCATGTTAGTTAATCGACCCAACACACCACATCAACTTCAGACTGACACTGTCAAGTGTGCAGCAACGCAATCTTCCCGTTCCGATGAGCCTGTACCAGTGTGCACGTCGCCAGCGTGCCAGGCAGGCAAATACGCCTGGGCCCATCAGGCCAGCCGAGCCAACATTCAGGTCGCACCCTTCGCCGTAGAAGGCATTAAGGCCAAGGTTAAAGGCACCCCAGACGCAGAACTCAGGAAAAGCCTGCAAAAATTCCAGGCAACCGACAAAAGCCAGAAGAGCGAAGCCAGCTACCTCGAACCCGATAGACGCAAGAGGGTCACGTATTCACCCGAAATGCGCAGGCTCAACAGAGCCAAAAGTCAGGCCAAATACTTCGCAACCACTAAAGGCAAGCTGGCTCGAAGCGTAGCATGTGCAAAGCGCAGAGCCTATTTAACAGCTTTGAAAAGAGGCTTCAGCAAAGAAGAGGCGAAGGAAAAAAGCGAGAGGGCCGCGAAAAAAGAAGAGTACAGTTCCTAAAGGACTTGCTTACCAATACCATCGATAAGCTGGCTAGTTTAGAAGACAACTGCCCGCTACCCGTAAAACTGGGCAGCTTTTGCGATAAGCGGGCAGCGGGCAGCGGGCAGCGTTCTACAACCGGTCAAGGGTTGCGGCAACCGGAATCAGTACCGTTTGATCCAGTTGCAGGTGACAGACGTTCCAGTAGTGCTCGTGCCAGGACTGAAAATCACGCTGCCAGTTGCCACGATGGATATTGCAGCGCTTGATGATCTGGCTCACAGGATACAGGTGTCGTCCATTCAGCGCATGGCTGCGATAGTCCAGCATCGTGTAAGCCACTACATCGCGGATCTTGTCCCGCGTTGCCTGGCGATAATTGCGCTCCATGGCATCCAGACGACGAGTTACGTCCTGGTCCAGCCAGCGGAAAAAATGCCCCTGTTCAGCCAGTGTATGCCGGGTCTGCGGCCCGTATGCCCATTTCGCCCAGGAGGAATAGGGCGGTTCAAGACTTTCCACGGCGGCAATCACCACACCGGCCTCCACCGCATTGCAGACCTGTTGGTTATTGTCTGGCTTTTTCGCCTGGCTTACTGGCCAAAACTCGTGCGGATCTATGCCGGTACTTTTACCCGTCAGATGCAGTGCATAAGCGTCGTGTATCATCTGTCGTGCGGATCGCAGTTTCATAGTGATGCTCCAGTAATGAGCACAGCATCAGCTCGATCATTGAGTTTTTGCTTGCTGTCCGGTACGGCAATTCTTCCCGGGTCTGTTCCGGTAACTGTTTTTTTCATATCGGCCTGGGCAAAATCGATTGTTTGATAAAAGTCAGTCGACTTCTCATCTGATTGACGCCAGCTTTTCTCTTGTCTCTCATCTCCTCCCACCCTTAAGGGTGTGGGGAGAGTGAGGACGAGCAAAGGTACCAGCTCAGAACCGCGAATCCTCTTTATCATCAGGGGTTTGATGAAGGGCAAGGTTACCCCCTGAGCGATGTTGTTCTGCTTCCGGTGAGGGGCTTTGCTGGTACTTGTCCGTCAGGGTGACAAAAAGCCCCTCGTGAGCAATAAAACCCTTGTCAACCAAAGCGCTGAATGTTCGGCTCCAGTTATTCTGACCGACCACACCATGCGCTTTAACGCATTCATTACGCAGGGTTTTAACCTCAATACGGGCATAAGCAATATTGCGCCCGGCACGTTCAAGATGCCCAATCGCCTGGTTTTGCAGGGTATTGAGAATCTCCAGCACCCTTTTCTGGGTTACACCAAGCTCTTTGTCCTGCCTGACCTGATCAAAATGTTCAGCACTGGACGGGCGTAAAATACAGCTATATTGCGCCTCACCCTCTTCATCCTGAAAGGGAAGTCGAACCGGGTTAAACAGGAAGGTCATGGGCTGCGGTTCTTCAGCATCTTTCATCTTCTTCGCGGTTATCTGAACGCAGTCGTCCGATTTTACCACCGCATACTCGGCATCCAGTGCGCCTTTGAGTGCGCTGTTGCCTCGCGCCCGGTCTTTTGCGCCGACACCGGTATGGTGAATAATCAGCACATTGCAGGCATACCTGGCCCGAAGCAACTGGTCAATGTGTTGGATAAACGTATTCATCTCCCTGGTGCCGTTTTCATCCGCCGGGCCAAAGTTCCTGGCCAGCGTATCAATAACGATCATGGAAGGTACCGCAACGCCGCTGCGTTCGATCATGCTCTCGATGCTGGCACTGACCAGACGGGCATTACCCAGATCGGTGAGAGAGGCTGCGCTCTGGCTGACGTAGATCGGTGCCTTGCCAAGGTCGTAACCGTAGGATAACTGCCAGGCCATCAGACGACGGGAGAGACCGTTAAACCCTTCCCCGGCAATATAGAATACCGGCCCCGGGCGTTTAACCGCTTTGCCGTGCCACTCTTTGCCGGTCGCTACGCAACAGGCCAGGTCAATAGCAGAAAAGGATTTGCCGCACGCTGGCTCGCCGAACATTAACGACAGACTGTCCATTTCCAGAAAGCCCTTGATCAGCCAGTTGATCGGCTTCACCCCCTTGATCAGCTCCTGCACATGGCTGAAGGCAAACGTTGACCTGTCACCAGGCAGTGGCTCGATAAGAATTGAGGTGGTGGGATTGTTGCTGCTGTGAGTGCGGGTAATACTGGCAATCGTCGTGTTCAATTCAGCATCAGACAGTGGCGGTGTATTGGACTGATTCCACCGATCCAGAATAGATTTTATCTCGCGCAGCGAATGGTTCTGGCGCAAAAGCTGGCCTGCCATGCTCGCTGCGGCATTATTGCGGCCCTCTCCTTCAGACAGATTGCTGCCGTCGTGGGGCAGGGCATACTGATCGGTGCAGAAACCCAGGTCGCCCGTCGTTTTATGCTCGCCAGCCTGACCATTAAAGCCGTTGATTGTCGCAATATCGTCCGGGGAGAGGGTGGGCAGGTCGTGCAGGTCGCGGATATTCATATAGTCGTCCGTCTCCCACCGGTAGAGCGTACCGTCGGCGTGAGTACTGCCAGGTGCTACCACGTAACCGCCGATACCACGCAGGTCGATCCTGTTCTTGCGCACCGAGTTGTGCACAGAGTAATCCGGGTTAGCCCGGAAGTAGTAGTGCTTGCCTTTGCTGGTGGTCGCTCTCAGCGGTGTGCGGGTAATGGCTCCGTCGTCGATGAACTGCACCGCTTCGGCACTGTCGGCATCCACTACCACCACCTTGTAGCCGGTAATTATTGCCCAGTTGGTATGCGGGAACTGTGTCGTCCACTGTTCGATCTGGTGATCATCCGGCGCTTTATCCTGGTACTGCTTCCAACGACAGCGCGGGGCTTTGGGCCAGTCCGATGCCGCTTTTACCTGGTCACCAGAACAGCGGCCAGCTACAAACCAGGTCGGCGGTTGTTCAAACGGTGAGCCGAGGGGAACAATCGATAAGCCGGCTTCGTTCAGTTTCCAGGCTTCGATGGCCGTATTGGGCCGTGTCGCGTTCATATGGTCGTCCTTGTGCGAGGCACTATTTTCAGAGACATAAGTAGCTAACCAGCTGCTTAAGCGTCTCTGGCCGTTAACGGGTTATTTTTTTGCGTGGGTTGATGCTTGGTTACGGCAGGCAGTGGGTTATTGTCGTTTCACGGTCGTTTCCTTGTGGCCAGAGAATTTAATATGTATCATCGTGATACTTTTGCTACAAGTAAAATGTACTATTGCGGCTGTGTATCTTTTTGGTTTGTTGAGTTTTAATAGCTGTTATGGACATACACGAAATAAGACGCCATAACGCCCGGCTACTGGCGGAAAAGAACAGGACGCTGTCCAGCTTTGCCGAAGCGATTGGACGACCGCCGACCCAGGTCAGTCGTTTTATGGGTAAAAATCCCACCCGGAGCATCGGCAGCAAGATCGCCCGGGAGATTGAGCAGGCATTTGACAAGCCCCACGGGTGGCTGGACATCTATCACGATGCGGTTGACGACACCCTTCAGCTGAGAACCGATGGCAATCTGCTGGTCTCAGGCTACGACCTGAAAGGCACCCGCAGCATTCCGGTTATCTCCTGGGTGCAGGCTGGCGAGTTCAGCGACAGTGGCGGTCTGTATGCGCCGGTGGATGACACGACCGAATACACCGCCTATCACGGCCGGATCAGCAATGGTGCCTATGCGCTGATTGTCAAAGGGGATTCCATGGTCAGTCCGCACGCCGGGCAGATGACCTTTCTTCCCGGCAGCCGGGTGGTTGTTGATCCCGCCCTGGAGGCGCTGCCTGGCCAGTATGTTGTGGTCCGCCTGCCAGGCACCGATGATGTGACCCTGAAGCAACTCGTACAAGACAGCGGCAGGCTGTTTCTCAAGCCTCTGAACCCGCAATACACCACCATGCCGTTCCCGGAAGACGGGCATGTTTGCGGTGTGGTCGTCAATATCAGTCTGAAACTGATCTGAATCTCTCCCCTGATCCTCCCTGGCAACAGGCGAGGATTGTTCTGCAGTAACAAATAACTATTGCCAACTGCCCGATGTTGTTTTCTTTTTGCAATAAATTCTCATTATGTATCTTTTTGGTATTGACAAGATGACCAAAAAAGCAACATATTTAATGAGGGTTGGCTAAATGGACGTACGCCACCGAAAAAACAGTCACGACATTCACCAAAAGGACACCGGTCAATGGAAGAAAAACCCTCCCCAAGCGTGCTTGATCAGCTGGCCCATGAACTGGAGCTGGCCAAAAAAGCCGAAGAACAAGCCAGGAACCACCGCCTGACTATTGAACAGCAGTTATGTGATGTGGTGGGTGTTAAAAGTGAAGGCAGTCACACCAGCAAAGGTGATTACTACAAGGTGACCACAACGGCTGGATTCACCCGGAGCCTCGATCAAAACACGTGGGCAGACGTCAGCAAGCGTATACCGCAATCGATATCAGCCAGCCTGGTTCGAACCCGGCTGGAGATCAATCAGAAACAGCTGAAAAGTTTGCAGTTGTTTGATCCGGTTCATTACCAGATGGTGGCCGAGGCCATTACCACCAAAGCGAAAAAAGTGGCAGTGAGTTGTCAGCGCCTGGAGGCGCAGTGATGGCCATGGCAGGCATTGAGTGAGCCAAAACCCAACAGATAAGGAGATTGACCATGGCACAGTTAGGTTTTAATGCCGACGATTACGCGCACACTGATGAGTTTGCACCACTGCCCGCAGGTGAATACCTGACTATGATCACCCAATCGTCACTGGACAACACCCGGTCCGGTGGCCAGATGGTCAGGCTGACTTACACAGTGATGGAAGGGCCGTTTCAGGGGCGCAAGCTCTGGTCCCGGCACAACATCATCAACAGCAGCCCGAAAGCGGAGGAGATTGGCCGCCGGGAAATCAGCCGCATTGCCCATGCCGTCGGCCAGCCGCGGATTAACGACACAGAACAGCTATTACAACAAGTAGTCCGTATTACCATTGTGTTGCAAGACGATCCCGGTTACGGCGCGAAAAATGAGGTGAAGAAGTGGGCCACAGCACCACAGCAACGCTTGCCTGTGCCGACACCCGCCCGGCAAGCGGCTGATCCCGCCACGACCCCGCCGTGGGGATAGCCGGCGCAATTAAAAAAACTGTTTGATGCCACCTTGAGGATCACCACGGATGAACCGGACAAAACGTTATCGTTTTATTTCTGCCGACAACCCGCCGGTCGGGAATCAGTTTGACGGTCTCAATACGGGAAACACACTGTGCACTACTGACTATCAGCAGGGGAGTTTTTATATGACCCATTACCTGAAAGACGACAGCGATAAATTTGCTCGCTACGCCCGGGCCGCTGGTGATGAAACCATCAACAAACTGGAGCGAGAGCTGGCGCAGTTGCAGAGCCAGACCATCGGGCTGCGGGATCTGTTTGCTATTGCTGCCCTGAGCGGGGAGTTAAGCGCCAACCGTGGCACGACCATTGAGCAGGCGGTGAACTTCTCCTATGCTGTTGCGGACAAAATGATCAGGGCAAGGGAGGCCGACGACAGAAAGCCAACGGCCGTTGACCGGAAAGCCACTGAACGGATCGCCAATAAAATCATCAACCAGATGAAGGGGTTCGACAATGGCTTTTGAACGGCGCTGGTATCAGCAAAGGAATTGTCTAGAAATAATTTCCACGTTTCCAGGGGCGCTCCCCGCTGCCCGCAAAAGCACAAACGGTTGGGCCTTTGCGGGCTGCGGGTAGCGTCCTGAAATATGGAAATTATTTAAAGACAACTCCTAATAGTTATGGCAAGCGATTGCCGGAACGTATCAAGGCACGCCAAAAACGTATTCATACTCAAGGATTTCTCGCAGTTAACAAAAACCTGTCTTTAGTTACTCAAACCTATTCAAGTTAAGCCAGTTTCCTCGACGCTGGTACTGTCATCCAGTGCTGCTTCCTGATACAAAATTGTGTGACCTGCCGGCATCAA
>JAQFVO010000383.1 GCA_027942505.1 Endozoicomonas sp.
TTTAACTATAACTAATTGAAATTTATTTTTAATTCTTATTTTCTCAGATGAACTTTTCATCATTAAACCTGTCTAAGAATCGCTAAACAGTTGTACAGTCTATGGCCACTGGTCGGTGCTGTTTCAGATGCCGAAATTCAAACCTTATGGAGTGGTGTTTGTGGCGTGCATGTGCCTGATGTCGGGTTAATTCAGGGTCTGTCTCTTTTTTAAGTAAACGATTTTTGATTGTAGTGCTTACAGGTTCTTTGCAAGTCCGGCTGCAAGGCAGGTAGATTGTCAGAACTATTTCAATCACCCATAAAACAACAAATTCTTATGGAATCAATATCAAACCATACCATCGGTAGTGCCATGGTACGCGGCACTGACAAGATAGAACGTTCAAGCTGGAGTTCCGTTACCCATCATGAAACAAACTATCTGTCTAAAGAGAATATACTCAAGGCATTCAGAGACCATCGGTTAATACTTCGTGCTATATCACCGGCTACCGAAATTGAGTATCTGCTTGGAGGGTCTGGCGAACCCAGGCCGGGCTACCTGATTCAGGAGGGTACTCCTGTACACATGAGAGCGGGTGACCTAACCGTAGGCATCCTCAATTCCGAGGCCTTGGCTCTATACAAGAAAAATGCCAATACCCAAGCCTTGAAATGCGGTGGAGAGAAAATAAAACCGGATCATCTTAGGATCAAATGCCTGCCTGATCTTGCCTCGCTGAGTGATAAAATGCGTGAGCTGGGCAGGCGGAAATGGGAAGTGCACCGCCAACAATTTACCTCGGGACACTTACAGCCTGACGGCACCTTCACGCTGCCAAAACCTCGGCACTGTGCACTGGCAGCGGTTATTCAGCATTCTGAACTGCTTACCACTGGCTATAAGCTCAATCAGCTGGTTTTTATTTGCACCAAAGGGAAGGGTATCTACCATAACGTCGGCGCTCTCTTAACAGCAAAAAGAAAATTGGAACAGGCATTAAGCATTCCACCTCTGCCAGTGGTCGTTTTCAGTGAGACAAGTGGTACTATCGACATCTATTACCCGGAAGAGTTGCCAAATGCTGAGGTTTTAACTGACAAAGAGTCTCAGCTGGATAACTTCTGCCTTTGCAGGAATGTGGTAGCAACGTTAATCAGAACTCTGCTGAATCTTTTGCCTCTAGATCTACGAACGAAAGTCCTGGCTGAGTCACCGCTGACCACATCGTCCGCATTCGCAGAACAGAAGCTGGAATTGATAAGCTTGCTGACGGATCCTGAACAATATAACCCTGATCGTCTTGCTCAGTTAGTTGCCAACGGCTTCCCAGTAAAATCTCAGCTGTATTATCGATCCAGTTATGAAACCCCACTAGATCTACTGGTATGGACGGACAGAAGGCGCTGCATCAGTGATATGACGGCTGTCGAGTCGCGACCGGAGATCGCCTCGTCCAGGGAAAGAAAAGCTATCAAGATGTTCCAGACTCTGGTTGCGGCCGGAGCGTGGATGAGTCTTGATACTAAAGAGGCTGCTTTGTCAGGTTTTGGTACGTCAGCTGGGTTGATCAATTTACTCAAGGCCATGGGATTGACCTCCGATCTCAATCCCATCTCTGAACTTCTCGCAGTTGATTTGTGCCGCTGTCCGGGCGCGGTTATAGAAATTGACGAACGGTGTCAAAGGATGTCAGCTGCGCAGTTGCAACAA
>JAQFVO010000448.1 GCA_027942505.1 Endozoicomonas sp.
AGTTCATATATGAAAGACGGGGGAGTTAATGGTGAGCCAAAAATAGTGACAGTCTCGCAGGATGATTCTTTTAAGACGAATAGTTATGGTTCAAAGCTAAGATTTCATCCGAGAAATGAGGGGGATGAAAGTGATTTCATATATTCAAAAAGTCAGCCAGATATGAAATCGTTAAATCATGAAAACAGCTCGATATTCGAGCAGAATATGTTAAGGTCTGGTCATTCGTTTGGTCTTGGTATCTCAGGAACAACCAACCTGTCCTGCTTTCTTTATGAGGATATGGCAAAAAAATACGATGGGTTTTCTAAAAATCAAGCTTTTTTGAATACGTTGGCATTTGTCCTCTATGACGGAGGGCATTCAATTGCTGAAAGTCTGGCTGTCTTTAAGGCGATAGGTTATCTGGAACAGGAGACATTTAACTCTGATGCTGAAAGATACGATAAAGGGAGGCAGATAATTGAATCATCTTTAGTTAACTTTAAAGACTTGGTTGACCGTGGCAATGCTGAAACCCGGGGGTATATTATGCGGTCATTAAATAGAGCGTATGATGCAATGACCAAGTCCTATGAGAAGCATGCTTATTCTGCTATTAAGCGTGATTCCTAGAGAACAGAGTTAATAAGAAGAAACCTGAAAGCCAGAAATCAGCCTTCCTGGCCATTGTGAAAAAATAACCAGAAAACCGCAGCGGGGTCTTTCATCTTGACTGTCAGGCCTCCCCCCCTGATCTCTCCATCCTGAACAAATGCACTCTCTCCAACCACTGAAAACCCCGTTAAAGTCTTTTACTGAACCGTCCTCAAGCTCTGCCGGACCACTGCCATTATTAACGACAGTGGTATTTCAACCAAGACACCTTCAGATGTTAGAATCTTGAATTGTCGCCACACTACCGGTTCTACTATAGTCAAGACCTTTTGTGGGCTTTTTGTTATTTTTCTGAACCACTGTGGGTCCTGAATACAAGGCAAATTTATGCAAACACGTCGTGAGTTAAGAAATGTGCTCAGGCAGCGTCGTCGGGCTTTAAGCATGGAACAGCAAAAAGCAGCCAGCCGTGCTTTGTGTAACGTATTGATAGACTCCGGCATGCTGGCTAACTGCCAGCGTATTGCCTTGTATCTTGCTAACGACGGTGAAATTGATCCGGCACAGCTGCAGCACTATTTGTGGGGTGAAAATAAGAACTGTTATCTTCCGGTAGTGGTTGATCACCATGAGATGGGGTTTGTGGAGTATCGTCCCGACACCCAACTGGTAGCCAATCGTTTTGGTATTGACCAACCGTCGCTGTCAGGTGCTACGATTTTGTCTCCCGGACAGCTGGATTTGATACTGCTGCCACTGACCGGATTCGATTTAAGCGGCGCTCGGCTGGGAATGGGGGGAGGGTTTTACGACCGAGCACTAGCTGCGGCAGAGGAACGCCCAACACTGATCGGCTTGGCACATGAATGCCAGAAGGTTGACAGAATACAGGCCGAAAGCTGGGATGTGCCACTTTGTGCAATTGCGACGGACCAACACTTTTACATCATCAGCTAGCTCTGTCTGGGAGCGGAACCTCAACGAATTTTTGCACCAAGAGGGCCCGCCTATCAACGCCTCAAGAGCCTGTCCGCTCAGTAGCTCTCGCAGGCCTCACCCGGAATCCGAATAAGTGCTGGCTTGCCATAAGCCGAAGTCAGGGCCGTAAGCGTAGAGACCTTCCCATCTGTGCCGGAATTGGTCAAACAAAACGACACATCATCCCCTTTGCTGACAGAAACACTTGCTCTGCCGTAGCTGTAAAGGGTGCATGAGCTTTTGACAACATGTACGGTTGAGCTTTTCCGGCCATCGGACACTGACACCTGGAAGTCAATGGGACTATCGGTGACGTAGGTGCTACCAGCTGTTGACCAGCCAGTCGTCTGTTTGATCAGTAGCAGATTGGTTATACCTCTGTTTTTTGGTACATAAATGTCGTTGCCAATGTGCTCAAACTGCGAATCATTCTGTATTGAGCCCCGGCTGACCATAACACTGTCAATGTAAAAGCCATCCTCGGTGGTGAGCGTCATCATGCCGCAGACGTAGTCGTTGGCCACAGGCAAAAGCCGCAGTGCCTGGCTGAGGATAATACTGCCGGAAGCCCGATTCAGATAACGGTTGGATTTCTGAAATTCAATCAGCGGATTGTAAGGAATAGAGTTCAGTGTCCTGGAAAAAAAGCTATCCAGATTGTGATTGCCAGAACCCACCAGCAAGGTGAAATGGGTCATGGCTTCAAGCAGAGTAAACATGCCGGAGCTGACTGACGACAGGGCACTTGTACCGGATCGCCCGCGATCAATATCCTCATCACCACCCGGATCGGCACCGAAAGACACCGAGGCGATCGATAACGACAGGACGACGGACAAACACTTTCCTCTAAACATGCTAACACCTTATCCGGATGGCTGTTTTAATTGAGTAAACACGACTCCAGCAAAACAAAGAACAGAGCCGAACGGTTGGACAGTAAGCAGTTCTTGTTATTCCAATCTTTGAATATATTTTTTTGCGATACCCCAGCCTCTCTGGTGTGATTTTCAGCTCGGCAGTGGCGCCTGTTTACTGCATGAGAAGGCACTACAGGGATTCTAGAGTAATATTTTGTTTCCGCAAAAAGGTGTGGTTATATTAACAATGCGAATATTTATTTTAATTATATGAAGGTTTTTTGCTGAGAGTTTATTGTCACGAGTTCATGGTGCTTTGCGCTTGTCAGTTAATTGTTATGTTTTTTGTTGTTCTGTCAGGCTTTATATTGGCTTTATAGCCGTGTGAGAAACTTTCTATTTATTAACGCCATTTTGTCGGAAAAAAGTGTCACTGTTCAGTCAATGTGATGGTTTAAATCGACAGATGTCGTATGACAATCCCAATGAATGGCTATGAAAAGAGTGGTCAATGAGTGAATACACAATCCAGCCAGCAGGACTCTTTGTAGGCAGATAAAGCTCTTTCATGACTAACTATGTATAATTATTATGTCGTTTAGTAGTGGTGGCTTCAAATGATTGATGGCGCACCGGTATAATAGCAGCCCAAAGGCAGTACCCTCATAATCCAAGGGGCTGACAAACCAGAACCCATTGACAAAATTACTATGATACCCGTTGAAATCTGTATCCACAGCAAAGATGATGCCTACGTCAGCCGATCAGTATGCAGTGCCTGGGAGGGTGGCGCTGAGCGCATCGAGTTGTGCTCCCACATGGAGCAGGATGGTTTGACTCCCTCTGTCGGGCATATTGAATTGGCCCGTGACGCTTTTAAAGATCGCCCGGGCCTGCTGTCCATGATTCGTCCTCGTGGTGGTGATTTTTTTTACCGCCGGGATGACATCGTCTTGATGGAGCAGCAGATTAAAATGGCGGCTCGTGCGGGGGCCGATGGCATTGTTATCGGTGTACTGGATGAGCAGTCATCAGTGCACAAAGCGTACAGCGAGAGACTGGTGGGCATGGCGCGCGAGCATGAGTTGTCAGTATCTTTTCATCGGGCTTTTGATGCCACGCCTGACTGGCAGTATGCTCTGGATACGTTACTTGAGCTGGGTATTGACCGAGTGCTTACCAGTGGCATGCCCTGGGGCAGTGCCGGCACGGCACTTGACGGAGTGACACGACTGGTAGAGATGGGTGAATTTGCTGGCGGGGCGATTGAGATCGTTGCAGGCGGCGGTGTCTCGCTCGATAATGCACCGGCAATCATCACCGCCCTGGTGGCCGTGCGCTGTTCGCTGCATGCCTACAGTTCAATGCTCACCAACGGCGAAGTCTGCCCGCAAAAGGTGCGAAAACTGGCATCTGCGGACGTCGTCCCGAGCTAACCGCTACTTCCTGATTCTAATTGGGCACACAACACTGCCTGCAGAAGCACAAACGGTTGGGCTTTTGCGGGTGGCGGGCAGCGGACAGCGGACAGCGTCCTGAAAGGAGGATATTGAGGCCGATGGCCTTTTTCGATAGGATTCCCGGCGTTTTTCCATTCCAGCGCGTTTTATCAGGGACTCATGCATGAATATTCTCAGGCTGCTTGAAGACAGGGTCATCAAAGCGCTTGTCGCCGCCGGTGCACCAGCAGATACACCGGCCATGGTTCGCCCCAGTGCACGAGCGAATTTTGGTGATTACCAGTGCAACGCGGTTATGGCCGCGGCAAAGAAAATGGGCATGAATCCCCGGGAACTGGCGCAGAAGGTAATGGATCATCTTGATCTTGAGGGCATTGCCAGCAAGGTGGAGATTGCCGGTCCCGGTTTTATCAATATCTACCTCGCTACGCAGTGGCTCGCCAGTGCGGTGCAGGAGGCAATTCATGACTCGCGTGCCGGTGTCAGCGAAACGGATGAACGCCAGACGGTAGTGGTCGATTACTCGGCCCCCAACGTGGCCAAAGAGATGCATGTTGGCCACCTGCGCTCCACCATTATTGGCGATGCCACCACGCGCACTCTGGAGTTTCTCGGCCATAAAGTGATCCGGCAAAATCACCTGGGTGACTGGGGCACCCAGTTTGGCATGCTGATTGCCCACCTGGAAGACCTGGAAAAGGAGAGTCAGGAAGCCATGAGTATGGAGCTTTCGGACCTTGAGACGTTCTACCGGGAAGCCAAGAAGCATTTTGATGACAACCCCGAATTTGCCGCCCGCGCCAGGAACTACGTGGTCCGTTTGCAGGCGGGTGACGAGTACTGCCTGAAACTGTGGAAAAAACTCGTCAATATCACCCTGGCGCACAATCAGGAGACCTATGACCGTCTTAATGTCTCTCTGACCAGCGCCGACGTGATGGGGGAGAGCGCATACAACGACACCTTGCCCGTTATCATCAAGTTGCTCGAGGAGAAAAGGCTGCTCAGCGTAGATAATGGGGCAAAAGTGGTCTTTCTTGACGAGTTCAAAAATAAGGACGGTGACCCGATGGGGGTTATTGTCGAGAAATCCGGCGGTGGCTTTCTCTACGCAACCACGGATCTGGCCGCCATTCGCCACCGTTGCCATACCCTCAATGCTGACCGGATTCTTTACTACGTTGACGCCCGCCAGGGCCAGCACTTTGAGCAGGTCTATGCCATTGCCCGCAAAGCCGGTTTTGCATCAGAGCATGTCTCCCTGGAACATCACGCCTTTGGCATGATGCTGGGCAAGGATGGCAAGCCATTCAAAACCCGTGCCGGCACCACCATAAAACTCTCTGACCTGCTTAATGAAGCAGAAGAGCGCGCTGCAGCCGTGATCGCCAGCAAATCCGGCGATCTGTCCGAAGAGCAAAAGGTAAATGTTATCCGTGCGGTAGCCATTGGTTCCGTCAAGTATGCTGATCTGTCGAAAAACAGAACCAGCGACTATGTATTTGACTGGGACAATATGCTGGCGTTTGAGGGTAATACCGCACCGTACCTGCTCTACGCTTTTACCCGGATCACCAGTATCTTCCGCAAGGCCGGCATCAGCGAGACTGATCTGCACGGTGAGGTGATCATCGAAGACGACGCTGAGCGTGAGTTGGTATTACAGTTGTGCCGTTTCAGCGAGGTACTTGAGTCCGTGGCCAGAGAGGGGCTGCCGCATCAGCTGTGCGCCTACCTGTATGACATTTCCGGTGCCTTTATGAAGTTCTATGAGGCTTGCCCGGTGAACCGTGAAGGGGTAGCGCCCCATCTGCGCAACAGCCGTCTGCAGATTTGTGCCCTGACGGGCAAAATATTGCATCTGGGCCTGGGGCTGTTGGGTATTGAGACCGTTGAACAGATGTAACTCTGTTGTCAGGTCAACGGGGACGTTCCGGCTTGCAATCGGGCCGATTGGCATGCAGGCCGCGACAGGTCATCTGCTGCTCACAATAAAAAAGTCACCGGTCCGTCATTAAGCAGGGAGACTTTCATGTCGGCACCAAAACGTCCCGTTTCCACTGTCGTATGTGCTTTGACTGCCTGCGCGACAAAATAATTATAAAGCCTTTCGCCTTCGGCCGGACTGGCACCAGAGCTGAAGCTGGGTCGCAGACCCTTGCGAGTATCGGCCACCAGGGTGAATTGAGAAACGATTAACAGGCCGCCGCCGACATCCTTGAGGGCGAGGTTCATCTTGCCCTGGTTGTCGCTGAAAATCCGGTACTTTAGAACTTTATCGAGCAATTTGTCGGCCTGCGCCGTGTCGTCGTCTTTTTCCACGCCCAGCAGCAGCAAAATCCCGTGGCCAATCTCGCCAACGGTTTCTCCATCCACGACAACACTGGCGTGCTGCACACGCTGGATCAATCCTTTCATTAGCTTCCTCAGACGGGTGTTAATTCAGGCTCTTAGGAGTTGTCTTTTAATAATTTCCACATTTCAGGATGCTACCCGCTACCCGCTACCCGCTACCCGCTACCCGCTACCCGCTACCCGCCGCCCGCAAAGGCCCAACCATTTGTGCATTTGCGGGCGGCGGGTAGCGTCCCCGGAAATATCCACGTCAGATCAAATCAGGGTGCCAGGCGGCGGGCAAACTGATCGCTTGCTCTGACCAGGGCATCGACAATACCAGGCTCGCAGGCAGCATGGCCGGCATCACGAATAATCTGCATGTCCGCTGCAGGCCAGTGATTTGCCAGGGTGTGGGCGTTGTCAACGGGACAGATCATGTCGTAACGGCCGTGGATGATTACCCCGGGAATGGCAGCAATCCGGTTCATATTTTCAATGATCTGGTTGGGGTTAATAAACGACTTGTGTCTGAAGTAATGGCACTCGATACGCGACAGCGACAGTGCCATGTGCGGGTCAGCAAAGTCATCCACCAGTTCATGGTTGGGACGCAGCGTTGCAGCACTGCCTTCCCACAAAGACCAGTGCTTGGCCGCGTTCATTCGGGCCAGCTCATCCTCACCGAACAGTCGCTGGTAATAAGCTTCGAGCAGATCACCGCGTTCTTGTTCAGGAACTGGCTCAAGAAATTCTGCCCAGTGGTCAGGAAAAATCCGGTTGGCACCCTCTTTATAGAGCCAGTCAAGTTCTTGCTGGCGAGCCAGGAAAATGCCCCTGAGGATCAGACCCGAAACGTGTTTTGGATGAGCCTGGGCGTAGAGCAGTGCCAGCGTTGAACCCCAGGAGCCACCAAAGAGCAGCCATTTATCAATACCCAGGGTGGTGCGAATCAGCTCCATGTCAGCAAGCAACAGGTCGGTGGTGTTTTGCTCCAGTTCGGCATGCGGGCGTGAGCGACCGCAGCCGCGCTGATCGAACAGAATAATCCGGTACTTCTGTGGGTCAAAAAAACAACGGTCCCGCTCACTGCATCCTGCTCCGGGACCGCCGTGTACAAATAACACCGGCAGGCCATCTTCAGAGCCGCACTCCTCAAGGTAAATCTCATGCCTGTCGTCAACTTGCAGGTGCCGGGTAGTGTATGGCTTGATGGCGGGATACAGGGTGCGCATGAACAATCCTTTTAGGAAAACACCAGAACAGTTCCTTACCTTAACCTTAAACCGCAGTCAGGGCAAAGCGGTAATCTGCTGTTTGACTCCTTGTGAAAGGAACTAATCTGGACAGCACTGGTCATACCCTTGTGCAGCAATGTAACGGCCGGTCGAGTGTCGCTGCTCTGGCTGTGTGGTGATAAGGGACGAGTAATGAGTTAAGAGTTAAGAGTTAAGAGCAGGAGAAAGGCTATCGACATTATTGTAACTAATAACCCTGTTGGTCGTTGTGCGATGAGTGCTTCGGTGGCTCTGTGGCTTGCCCGATGTCTTTGTCTCTTTTCTCTGGTAGCTGAATGTGCTCTGGGCGCAGGAGGTCGACACTTTACTAATGACGATCAGATAATGGTTGCTAATTGGCTCAGTGATTCCAGGCTTATTGCCTATTCGACCAGTAATAGTACCTCCCCCGATCATGACCGCTGGTTCTGCACTCACTCGGCTTTACTGGCTCTGCACACCACTCGTCCGGATCACTTTTACCACTACCTGTCAACGCGCATGGTTGATACACCGGGAAAAACCAACTTTGCCCAACTGCTAAAGCCCGCACTGGATTTAAACAGTGCTCAGGAGCAGGTGCTTAATACTCTGATGGCGCAACGCAACGTCCCTGAGCTGGCTGACTGGTTGCGCCACTCTATCGATCTGGAAAAGTACATTGACCGGGATTCAGCCTTTTCGTCTCAGTTGTTTGCCCTGTTGACCCAAAGCACTCTGGATGCCACGGAGCAATGCCCTGAAGCAGCTACTCTGGGGCATTTCAAGGGTACCAGGGAGAGGCGTCAGGCCATTTTGCAGTGCCTGGTCCGGTCGCTGGAGCTGGCAGTGTTGGATATTGATATCAGTGTTAACCGAGTGACCACGTTCAGACTGTTAAG
>JAQFVO010000480.1 GCA_027942505.1 Endozoicomonas sp.
AGGCCCGGTTGATTGGGGCTATAGGCCAGGTATTTGTCGATCCTTGGTTGCAGTTGCCACTGCAGGTAGTGATCCAGGACCAGCAGATACAAGCGTTCCTTGTTGTGAAAGTGATAGTAGAGGCTGCCCGGGTGCATCTGTGTAACGTCTTCCAGCTGTTTCAGTGAGCAGGCATGAAAGCCTCTGGACCAGAACAGTTCAAGAGCGTCGCTGAGCACCTGCTGGCGGTTAAAGGAGGATGGTCTGCCCATAGGTTCCCTGTCTGTTATTGTCATCGCTGATAGTCAAAGTTAGCAGATTTTTTTTGGGTGTTACCGCCTGTGGTGCCTGACCTTCGCCTGTGTCATGATCGTGGAGTCACAATCCAGCCGAGGTAGCAGCGCATGTCACTTACGCCTTCTTCTATGGTTGAGCTGGGCTTTTCCGCTCCCGATTTCACCTTGCCCGATGTCTTCTCCGGCACTGATAAGTCACTGGCCGCTGTGGCCGGCAGCAAAGGGCTGCTGGTGATGTTTATCTGCAACCACTGCCCCTATGTCATCCATATCGAGCAGGCGCTGGTGGCGCTGGGCAAGGAGTTTCATGGTACTGATCTGGGTATCGTTGCCATCAGTGCCAATGATGTTGCTGATTATCCTCAGGATGGCCCACAGTTTATGGCCAAAAAAAGTTACGGTTTCCCTTACCTGTTTGACCAGGAGCAGACCGTTGCCCGTGCCTACCAGGCGCAATGCACACCGGACTTTTTCCTGTTTGATGGCGATTTGCGCTGTATCTACCGAGGTCAGTTTGATGATTCCAGACCGGGTAACGGCAAGCCGGTAACAGGTAATGACCTGCGTGATGCCATGGCGGCACTGCTGAAAGGAACACCGATCAGCACTGAACAAAAGCCCAGCATCGGCTGCAATATTAAGTGGCGGGTAAGATAGGAAAAGACCGCTTCCCGCTGCCCGAAAAAACATACCGCTTTTGAGGGCGTCGCAAAAGGCTCTAAAAAGAAGGGAACCACGAAGGACACGAAGAGCACTAAGAAGAGCTTTTCTTTTCCTTAGTGGCCTTCGTGTCCTTCGTGGTTCAACGCTTTTTTGCTTTTTGCGACAGCCTCTTTTGCGGGCGGCGGGCAGCGTCCTAAAGATAATTCTTTTGCCAGGTTGTTTCGCCCATGTGGCGAATTTGCTGATCAATCATCCAGTCAAATGCTCGCAGCAGGGAGCTGTGGGCATCAGGCTGGCCACAGGCCTGGCGTAGCAGGGCAACGGTGGCTTCGATGGTCGACAAGGCGCTCTCTTTTGGTGCCTTGCGGATTCGGTAGTTGCTGCGCCCGGTGTCGTTCAGGACGATGGCCGGCAGTTGTTGCAGTGGCCGGTTGCAGTGAAAAATGCGTCGTGCCTTGCGCCAGGTGCCATCAATAATAATGAGTACTTCGGGTCTGTGCTGCGCCAGTACTTGTACACTGTCCCGGGCGTTGTTGCCCGGAAACAGCAGGTAACACGCGTTTTCTGCCAGCACCTGCTGCAGACCCTGGTGGGCAGAAAAATCCTCACCCACCCAGAGCTGGCAGTTGCTGATGCCCAGGCTGGCAATGCGGGCACTGTTCAGTGGGTGCTTCGCTTCCCGCGGATGTTGCAAGATGATCAGGTCAATGCCTGCGCTTTCTACCTCGATTAAATGGCAGTAACACAAGGGCCCGGGTCTGAGGCATCGGGGGCAGGTCGTTCGGGGCATGGCGTCACGACAGGCAGTTGAGTTGTCTGTCACTTGGTATTAATCACTGGTTATTTTGCATCTGGAAAATGAGTTTTTCCGCCGCACAGTCAAAATCGAACATGGCGTAGATCACTGTTTGACCGCTTTCATCAATGGCTCCGTAGGAGATCTGGCAGTTGCCGGAACCGATGCGAGCCGCTTCTGATTTCAGCGTGTCAAACTCAGACCAGGCTTCAGGGCCTGAAATATCAAGCGCCAGGATGGTGTCATCTTCCCTGATGACGGTGCCAATTTCTACACAGTCATCGGCCAGACTTTCATAGGGGTCATTGTCATTCATGGCAGTCACTCTCACAAAATACGACCACATAGCCCCGATATCGCTTTCTCACTTCTGGCCACGGACTCTATTCGAATAAAGTCCGCTGGAACAAACTCAGGGTAAACAGAAAGACAGGATTCAGGGACTACTCCCAAAACGCAAAAAGCCGGGGATGCACCCCGGCTTTTTATTATTCAACCCGCATAATAGTCCTGAATCGTGTTCTGTACCAGCAGGTTCAGAAAACGGGTGCCGCTCACGGGATGTTTTTCATCTGGAAAATCAGCTTCTCTGCGGTGCAGTCAAAATTGAATGTGGCACGAACCACGGTCTGCCCGTTTTCATCAACGGTTTCACAGGAGGCCTGGCAGTTGCCGGAACCGATACTGACTGCTGCCGTATGCAGTGCGTCAAAGCGGGAGTGGGCGTCTGGGCCACAAAGATCAAGCGTCAGGACAGTGTCGTCTTCCCTGATAACGGTGCCGACTTCCACGCAGTTGCAGGCGAGACTTTCGTAGGGATCTTTTTCATTCATGGCGGTTACTCGCAAAGATCATGCAGACGCAACAAAGCCGGGGGAACGCCCCGGCCTTGAGTCAAGTCTGCATGATAACGCTGAACAATACCCTACACCAGCAGATTCATCACGAACATGGCCATCAGGGCGTTGAGAGTACAGACAGCGAACATCAGTGGATAGCGATGGCCCTCAATACCGATTACGCCAAGAATACGGCCGGCGTACTGGATGGTCGACCCCATCAGGTAGATAGCCGGAGCGAGAATGGCCAGGTCGCGCGCGTGCAGGACACCCTCATTGAGCAGGCCCACGGCAACACCAACGCCGCCACCCATGGACATAACCGAAGCCATCAGTACTGCAGCGCCTTCGCCCGGGACACCGACCAGGGCCATAAGCGGACCAAACACAGTGGCCAGAATATCGAGAAAACCGGTCAGGGTCAGAATCTTGATGATGATAAAGGCCATCATGATATTGGGGATGGTGCTGTTAATGGCAATACCCCAGCCTTTACGCGCGCCTTCAACGAAGACGTCGGTAATCATCTTTTTACTTTCTGATGCTGTGCTCATGGTTATTTTGCCTCCGCAATCTGAGTGTTAACGGCTTTCTTTCCTGCGGCATTCAGGTAAAAGCGCACAAGGTTGGCACCAACAATTTTAAAGACAAAAATCACTGCAGGGCGAGACCGATGGAACCTGGAACTGATGCACCGGTGGTATCCGTCAACGTGAACATGATGGCACCAGAGCCAAAGAAGTTGACGATCATGGCGCCGCCGGAAAATTGGAACGCCGTGAAGATGTCTCTTTCGGTCTTGTTCAGCTCCCCTTCGTTTTCCAGGGATTTAGTCAGGCTGGCACCTACGTCGGTGGACTGCAGACTACCGATGATGGCCAGACCAGTAGAGCCGGGGATGCCCAGCACAGGACGCAGCAATGGGGTAAGCAGTCTACGGGCCGCTTTCAGGGCGCCATAGTGCTCAAGAATATTGATCATACCCAGGGCGAACATCGTGGTCGGTACCAGGCCAAGGGCAAACAGGAAACCATCGGCCGCGCCACTGCCGCCGACACCACGAAATGCTGCCATGCCACCGCTGGCACTACTGATCAGCTTGCCGAAGCTGCCGTTGAGGGTGGTGAAATCAAAGACACCATACCACTCGCCTGATTTCAGAAAACCTGAAAAGAATACGGCGGCAAAGGCGAGGGCTATGTAGCCACCAATGGAGACTTTCTCCTGATCCTCTCTGTTCACAGATACCACTCCTTTATGGCTCAAACCCATGAAAAAGGGGATCTTTATATCAACTTGCCATGAGCAGGGGAAGTGGTTGATCGGTAAATCCGTAGAGAATCAGCAATAACCACTGCCTTGCCCAGTCACATTAGACGACAGTCCAAACAAGAGGTTGCCGGGAGGGGGGAGCCCCTGAGGGCCACAGACTCACGCTCTATTGCCTTCATGGCCTCTGTGGGGCCGAGGTACAGATCCAGCGGTTGGCCGCCGGAGCAATAAAATTGCTCCCTGTTCTTGTTGTGAAATCTGCCGCATAGCTCGAAGGCTGAGCGGGAAGCCTTCCGGGAACCCGGATCGGGAGTGAATCCGGTGATGGCGTAGAACCAGAATCGCCGGTCAATGACTCCCCGAGGCTCCAGCAAGGTGGCTCCGTGTGCCAACAGCCGCTTCATGGCACCCTCTTTTTGTGACAGGGCAGCAAAATGCATGGGGGTTGCCCGTCTGTCGTTTCTTGAGCGCGGGTTGGCTCCGTGGGCCACCAAAATGTCTATGGCTGAAGTCTTACCAAAGTGTGCGGCAATGTGCAGTGGCCTGAGGCTGTGCTGACGGTCAATGATCTGATCAGGGTCTGCACCGTAGGTCAGCAGCAGCCCCAGCAATTCTTCATTACAAGGTGCTGGCTGCGGGTTTTCAAGTGTTCTGTCGCCGGCGATGGCGGCATAGAACGGGCTGTTGTAGAGATTGTCACCAGCCCCGTCAACCCGGGCACACTTTTTCAGTAACACTTCCGTTGTTGCTGTGTCGTTTCTCTGGATACTGAGTAAAAGGGCAGTTTTACCTGACTTATCGGTGGCATTGATATCGGTCCTCTTTTGTGCACACAAGGACCTCACTACTTCGTAATTACCGTTGCGCACCGCCAGCATAAGCGGTGTCTGACCAGTTTCATCGCGAGCATTCAAGGCAATACCCGGTTGCTGGCAAAGATAGTCCACGGTCACTGCCTGATTGAGTTTGACTGCCAGCTGCAAAGGCTGCTGACCAAGGTTGTCTCTGGCATTGATATCTATACCCGGCTGCTGACACAGGAGTTCGATGGCACCGATATTGTATTTTTTGACGGCCAGAGTCAGTGGCGTCTGTCCGGCGTCGTCGCGGATATTGACGTTGATACCAGGCAGCCGGCATAGGTAGTCCAAAGTGCCGGGGTGGCTGTACATGGCGGCCAGGTGCAGAGGATGCAAAAAGGAGGATGTCTCTGAATCTTCCTGGAAACGGTGTATTCCGGCAGGACGCCGGAGCAGGAGTTTTTTTATCGCTCTGATGTCGTTCATCAGGCAGGCGCCGTGCATTTTAAGGTCAAACTCAGCCGAGCCAATTGATGAATTGTCAAATGGCGATGGTGGGCGGGAGTTATCAGGTGACGACAGGGACGAACTGTCATGCGATCTGTTTGATGGTCCGAGTCTGAACACGCTGTCCGGGATTGAAGGCTGTTTTGGATCATTAAGCGATGCCAATCGCTGCATGAGACTCAGTGCGAAGTGCAAACGCTGTTGTTTCATATCGGATAAGGAATTTTCCCGTGTGGGATTCGGAGCCCATTCGAATGATGAACTGCGCGATGATGCCAGCGAACAGTACTGAAAATCCTCCGGGCTTTCAGCACTATGGGGAAAAAGAGAGTCATACGATGGCGGGAGTGATTGCCGGTCCGACGATGCAGGTATGTTGACGGAGTGTTGCCCGAAGTTACAAGAGTCCAATCGATCCGCACAGACACGAAAGTCTTCGCCAGGAGTTGCGTTTACGTTGTTTGCAGAGGAGGTGTTATTGAAAATCATTGCCTTACTCCATGGTTATTTTTGCTTTAGCAACGGGGTTGGCCGTGGACCGCGAATTCATTGCTTCACAATATTGGTTTTGTGGAGCAGACACAGGGCATTCAAAACCGACGAATCCAGCCATAACCCATAGGCAGAATCAGGTTTCAATGACCCTGGAAAATTGCTGCCGGAACCTTTGGCGGTCCGTTACAAAACCAATACCAGATTTATGGTTGACGGGTGGTGAAGATTCCCTATTGGCATCGTTGGCTGGAGCCTGAGCAGCCTGTGTATCGCCCGGGGCCTGTGCAGCCTGTGTGTCACCAGCCTGGGCGGCCTGTGTATCGGCGGCCGGGGCCTGGGCAGCCTGTGCATCGGGAGGCGTGTTTCTAACGAGATATAGCGGCAAATCCCTGATGTGCTGGCAGAGCCGATCCTGTAATAAACACTTGCTATAACACCAGCCCAGTGTTTCAGAAACCCCGGTCCCGCAGAGAAAACCACAGCCAGCTACGGCGACACTCGCCGCAATCGGATTTTCAAGCGGACTTTTTTCGAGTGCCAGTGAGTGGTGACCACTGATGGCGACGCCGACAGCAAGAAAAAACCTGGAGGTGTAGTACTTTATGCTATCGCGAGTTGCCAGCCGCTGTTCCCGGCGCTTTACACAGTCATAACAGCCATGGTAAGGGTCTTCATCCCTGTATGTGAGTCGAAAAATATTCATAGGCAATAATTACCTTCAAACCTGAAAGGGCGATAGAAAACAAGTTATTTGACCAGCACATGACTACTAAGGTTCCTTCTCTATCGCCATCCAAAACAGAAAGGGTACGAGTACCCTTTCTGTTTTGGATAAGAGAACAATCAACCTCAGTGAGGGCATCAGTCTTAAATTACCATTGGCGGGGAAAATAGAGGTTCATGCATGTGCTTTTTGTCTTGCCTCAACTCTGCCAACACTGTATTTATTGAGCAGCTACGAGGACGCTCTGATGGCCTTGTTCTTCTGAGTGACTCTTTTTTACCCCATTGCTAATGGTTAGCTACTTATAGGAGGCTGTCCGAGAATAGACTGCCCTACGCGGCTACTGCTCCTGCCAGCTCCTGCATCCATGCAGTCGTGCGGTTGCGATAAATTAGTCTGATAATTTCTCGCAATCCTCGCTTCGGGCGCTATTCCCGGACAGCCTCCCAGGCTTGCCTGTCAGTAGCTACCCAAAAACCTATTTTTGTGATAATCCCCGCTTGAACACCCAAGGAGGCAAAGTGAGCCAAGATACTATTGAGAGGCAAAACACACAGGAACATAAAGGGCATGCAGAACCGGCAATGCTGCTGGAAAATTCGACGTTGTTGCGACGTAACGTCAACATGCTTGGTACTTTGTTGGGCGATGTCATTCGTGAACACAAGGGTGAGGATTTTTTCAACAAGATTGAATTGATCCGCCGGCTGTCCAAGGCGGCGCGCAATGACGATGCCCAGGGCGAAGGGGCGGTCGCGGGTAAAACCGATCAACAGTCCCTGCTAGAGCTTTTACACGGCCTGCCTGATGACGAGTTGGTGCCGGTGGTGCGCGCTTTCAGCCATTTTCTTAATCTCACCAATATTGCCGAGCAGTTCGACCTGGTCTCCAGGGAGTGTGAAAGCAACTATTGTGTTGTTGATCACTTCAGTGAGTTGTTAGGTGCCCTTAAGCATCAGGGCTTCAGTGACCAGCAAATTGCCGAAAAGGCCTCTGAACTGGCTATTGAAGTTGTTCTTACTGCCCACCCGACAGAAGTCAGTCGTCGTACATTGATCCTGAAATACGAACAGGTCTTTCAATGTCTCAAAGACCTCGAGAATCAGTCATTGAGTGAGTCTGAGCAGCAGCGGATCGAAGAGCGTATTCATCAGCTGATTACTCAGGCCTGGCACACCTACGAGTTTCGCAGTAAACGACCAACGCCTGTTGATGAGGCCAAAGGCGGCTTTGCCACTATTGAGCACTCGCTCTGGCACGGCGTACCTCAGTTTATCCGTCAGATGGATGAACAGCTGCAGCAGCACACCGGGCAGCGACTGGCCATCGATGCAGTCCCGGTGCGCTTCTCCTCATGGATGGGCGGAGACCGTGACGGTAACCCGTTCGTTACCGCCGAGGTGACTCAGGAAGTACTGCTACTCAGCCGCTGGATGGCGGCTGATCTGTTCCTGCGCGATCTGAAGCCGCTGATCAGCGAGCTGTCCATGAACGATTGCAGCGATGAACTGCGCGCCGTTGTGGGCAATTCCCGCGAGCCTTACTGGGTCATTCTCAAGGACCTGCGGGAAAAACTGCGCCACACCCGCCAATGGTGCGAGCGGGCACTGGCAGGCCATCAGGATATTGAACTTGAGGTACTGCTTGATAACGACGCGTTGATACAACCTTTGCAGCTGTGCTACCAATCCCTGCACGACTGTGGTCTTGGCGTGATTGCCGAAGGACCTCTGCTGGATACCCTGCGCCGGGCATACTGCTTCGGGCTGACTCTGGCCAGGCTGGATATCCGCCAGGAGTCCGGTCGTCACACCGAAGCGCTGAGCGAGCTGACCAAAGCACTTGGCCTGGGCGATTACCAGCACTGGGAAGAGTCGGAGCGACAGAGCTTTTTATTGCGGGAACTGCAAAGCCCGAGACCGCTGATGCCCCATCACTGGTCACCGTCGGCGGCGGTACAGGAAGTGATTAACACTTGTCGTGTCATTGCCACAGAAGGCACCAGGGCGCTGAACTGTTACGTTATCTCTATGGCCACTCAGCCTTCCGATGTGCTGGCGGTGGCCTTGTTGCTCAAAGAGTGTGGGGTTGATACCGATCTGCCCATCGTGCCGCTGTTTGAAACCCTGGCAGACCTTGATGGTGCTGCCGAATGTATGCGTCATTTGTTGTCTTTGCCTTGGTATCGTGGCTATTGTCACGGCGGCCAGATGGTGATGATCGGTTATTCCGACTCCGCCAAGGACGCAGGCTGGATGGCCGCAGCCTGGGCTCAGTATCGGGCCATGGAGGCGGTGACGGCAGTCTGTGCCGAAGCGAATGTGCGGCTTACTTTTTTCCACGGCCGGGGCGGCACCATCGGTCGTGGCGGCGGCCCTGCTCATGCAGCAATCCTTTCCCAGCCGCCGGGCTCGGTCAATAATCGGCTGCGCGTGACGGAGCAGGGGGAGATGATCCGGTTCAAGTTTGGCTTCCCGCAGGTGGCTGTCCAGAGTCTTATGCTCTATGCCAGTGCCACGCTTGAAGCAACACTGTTGCCTCCGCCGGTACCCGAACAGGCATGGCGCGAGCTGATGGACAGGCTCTCGGCAGACTCTGTGGAGGTCTACCGGGGGATTGTTCGTGAAGAGCCGGACTTTGTCCCCTATTTCCGTGCCGTCACCCCGGAGACGGAGCTGGGCAAACTGCCCCTGGGGTCCCGCCCCGCGAAGCGCAAACCCAGCGGCGGTGTGGAGAGCCTGAGGGCGATCCCCTGGATCTTTGCCTGGACGCAAATCCGCCTGATGTTGCCCACCTGGCTCGGCTTTGGCGAGGCCCTTCAGAGCGCGCTGCAAAGTGGCCAGCGCGCGGTGCTTGAAGATATGATGACCAACTGGCCTTTTTTCAGGGCGCGCCTGGACATGCTGGAGATGGTCTTTATGAAGACCGATCCACAACTGGCTCGCTACTATGAAAAGCAGTTGGTACCGACCAGTCTGCACTATCTGGGTGAACGTCTCAGACTTATGCTGTCATCTGCCATTGAGGTGCTGCTGGATTTGAAGGGCGGTGATGAACTGATGTCCTCCCAGCCACAAATCCGCGAAGCCATTGCCTTGCGCAATCCTTACACTGATCCGTTGAACTTCCTGCAGGCCGAGCTGCTGCAACGGGTTCGTTCGGATGACAGTGAGGATACTCCTGAGGCCCTTGAACAGGCACTGATGGTCACCATTGCCGGCATCGCGGCCGGTATGCGCAATACTGGCTAGTCATTGATCTCGTTCAACACTGTCGGTGAGTGCATCATCGGCAGTGTGTGCGGGATTGGCTAAACGCCCTCTGACTCAGGCTGCTTTGATGGTGGACTGTTGGGGCTGGACCGCCGAGCGCTTTTGCGCGTCATCTCATGCCACAACTGCCGTACGTTCAAGGTCCTGGCAATTGTGCATGACCGTTGCTGAGCCTGATGTAACCGCATGACCCGGAACAAGTCCTGAATAATGTGCTCGATGTTTGCCAGCGATGGCCGGTTTTGATTGAGAAACAAATGCCGTGCCCTGTCTGCAGGTCCAATCGTATTGTCATGCCCACTGCGATTTTCCACTTCAGCCGAAAACTCACAGGCAAGACAGTTCAGAATCAGTTTGCCATTGTCCACACCGGGCAGGTGAAACCCCAGCCCGGAGCGAAGAACCAGCGACATGAAACGCTCAATGCCGCTCATCCCCATGTAAGAATCATTCAGTAAACACTGGAGCAAACGCTCGACAATCATGCAACTTTTATTATCGGGGAATGACCAACTCGTTAATGTGCAGTGCAGAGCAATCAGATCAAATCTTGGGGCAAAGATAATGGTTATGACTTTTTCCGGGTTGACGTCCTCTCCAAAAATATCGTGGCGCTCAATCGCACGATTGCGCAGACCGACCAGTGAGTTCTCCAGCCAGGGATGGCCCAGTGCCTCGAATTGACCCTGCTTGGGATAATGACTCAGCTCCAGATGGCAACCACCAAGGTAATTAGCCCAAAGCGGGCTACTTAGAACGCCAACGTTGTCAGGCACATTCAGCTCCTCAATGTGTCTGACGAGAACCGATAAGGCGGTGATTTTGGACGTAAGATACTGAAAGTGCCTCTTGCCGTAAATTTGCTCATGACTGAACAGGTTATGGATGTCAACCAGTCCGTCCAGCGAGGGAGTCTCAGGAACACGCAGGTAAGAGATCAGTTGCAGTAGTGCCATAAACTGGGGCTCTGGCCGGAGTATTGTGTGCATTTCAAGCCGGTCTATACGTTCATGCTTTTGCTGGTAGGCGATCGCACGGTCAAAAATAGTCACTGCCTCTGCTAATTTTAAGCGGTACTGCTGAAAGGTCTGGCCAGTACCGTCCGAATTGTCGCCAAAGGGGAAACTCACACCCTGCGCTCCTGTTCTCACGGAGTGCTGCAGTAGCTCATGGGGTAGATGTAACGTTTCCAGCTCTGTGACACCTGAGATAGCCTCCTTGAGTAGCGATTGTTCAACCTCCGGGTCACCGGCACGTCCAGCCTGTAATTTTGCCAAAATCAATTTTAGTTGTTCATTGAGCGTGATCAGTTTCTCCATGGGGCCAGCTAAGAATGACTTCTCAGCGTTATCCTTTGCCCGGCGGGAAAAAGCCTGACAAATCATCTCGCCCAGTGCTGTTTTAAGCGCCGGTGATTTTTCCATGATCTGCAAAAAAGCACCCAGCAATCTCAGTGCATCAATACTCTTGGAGACTTGGCACAGTTGCGGATCTATATGGCACTCCCGCGCGAGGACTGCCCGGGCCAGGGCGCAAGACTCCCGATTCAACAACAGTTGGTGCTGCTCGAGTCGGCAAAGAAAATGGATGGTTTTGCTGCGTTGGTCAAGAAGCCGACCACCGTGGATACTGCGCTGTTGCAGCTGCTGAAACAACGAGCTGGAACGACGTATTGATTGGCTCTGCCCCGGATAGGGTGTGACCGTTCGAGTCCCGCAGCGACTGGCAGTTGGAGCGCCGGATACTGCGGTTAAGGAGAGGTTACTGAAGTCTGCACAAACCCTTTCCATCATCTGAAACCGTCGACAATAAAAATAAAACGGAGTCTTTGGCCCATCAGAATGGGAAAAAGTTCCCTCCTTTGACTTATTCGGCCCAGGTCAAGAACCTGGTTTTCGCGACAAAGGGTGCTAACCTCAGTCAGTCTAATGGTGGTGCGCCGTGCAGGGTGCTGGAGTGAAATCGAGGTTTGATGGTGAACCGTTGAGGCTGTTCTCCCGGGCGCTTTCGCGCGTTATTTCATACAACAATTGTTGTACATTTATAGCGCCTGCAA
>JAQFVO010000492.1 GCA_027942505.1 Endozoicomonas sp.
AGGACACCTTGGCACCAATAATATTGGTGAAAAAAGCCTTAGCATGGACTCTGCCCACGGCGACCGGAGGAAGTAGATCGTCTAAATCCCGAAAGCTAGGCAGACGGTCAAACCTTGGGAGTATCTGTCCAAAATCATCCCAGTCAAGTCCTTCATTGGACGAAGATGACTCATCATTACTATCGACGGCCGTTATCCTGGCAGCAAAAGTAGTATCGTCTTGTGAACGCTCATTCCCAGCTGTTGATTCCGACTCTATAACCACTGGTCTCTGCCGGTTAAAGTGAGCTGCATTGCGACGCAAATCTTCCTCCTTTGCCGCCTTGCGATTGGCAAAGGAATCTAGCGCTTGCAAACTGAGCCGCAAAAAATCAGACGCTTCCAGTTCTGCCAAATCCTTACGGGAAAGCCCTTCCAGACTTTCACGTTCCTTCCCTCTTGACAGCAGGGGTGACCAGAGGTTGGTAGATACCCAGGGAAACCTTTCCTGGGGTAACAGACGCAGCAACTGCGTAAGCATATGGCGAGTCTGTTCTGCCGTTGGATCAAGCATCTCCAGAAGAGAATCAAACACCCTGGAATACTGATCGAGCTTGAGCTGTTGCAAGCTGGCACTGCTGGTAGGCTCCGTCAAAGGAGAACTTGCCAATTTGGTCAGATGCAAACGTTTCTGGTCTATCTCCTTGAGAAAATCCTCCAGTACCCCATCAGAATCCCAATCCTCATGGCTTTCACTTAAGCCCAACTCCTCTGAGAGCTTGGCAAGTTGCTGCTCGCTTGACCATCGAGAAATGTTATTCGCAAGCCACTCGTTAAATACAGCCATTGAAAAAGGTTCTTCTGGCCCTGCACCAGTTGTTTTTGTTGCCAGATTCTCTGCCGCAGCAGAAGCCTCTGCCGCACGCGACATTTTTTCCGTGGGTGTCAGGAAAAACTGACCATCGGACCGGGCAATACTGTCTGTTTTATGACGTTCAGAAGCCTTTGCCGACTTGGCACTGCCAGATGTAGAAGAGGCTGCTGATGACGCTTGTGATGAAGATCGGGATGGCTCGGGCTGGGCCGGTAGGTTCTGCTGTTGCTGGCCAGTGTCCGGATTTTTTGTGGGCGGATTCGCAGGTGGTGGCACTTGGCGGGAAAAAAGG
>JAQFVO010000497.1 GCA_027942505.1 Endozoicomonas sp.
ACCGTTGAGGCTGTTCTCCCGGGCGCTTTCGCGCGTTATTTCATACAACAATTGTTGTACATTTATAGCGCCTGCAACAGTGCATGACCTCTGCTGAGTTTGGTGTAACTGCATAATACTGAACAAGTCTGGATGAATATGTTCGATTTTTCTTTCTTGTGCTGCCGGGTCATAACTGGCAAAAAACGACTGCATCACTGCCGGCTCCCCGGCGGTGTCCCTGTGCCTGATGTGCGCTTGCACTTCAGCTGTAAACGCACAGGCAGGACATCTCAGACTCAGTGCGCTTCCAAACATCATTCTGCCCAGGTTAAATTCCAGCCCGGAACGAATAAGCAGTGACATGAAACGCTCAGTGCCGTTCATCTTCATGTAAGAACCGCTCAGTAAACGTTGGAGCACACGACCAGGCAGTATAAAGCAATCCCTACAGACGGTCGGGCAACCCCTTAGTGCAGCACACAGACCAACCTGGTCGAACCTCAGGGCAAAGACAATGGTGTTGATTGTTCCGGGGCAGAAATTTTCTGCCCGAAAAGAGTAGTTGCGCTCATGGTACTGAATCGTACGTTTGCGTAAACTGGCCAGTGAGTCCCCCAGCCAGGGTGGGCCCAGTGCCTTGAGCTGGAAGTGCAGGGGATAATGAAGTAACTCCAGATGGCAGCCACCAAGATAATTAACCCAAAGCGGGTGTTTTGACACGCCAACATCATCAGGACCCAGTTGCTCATTGTCGCTGGTGAAAGCCCATAAGGCGGTCAGCCTTGATGTAAGATGCTCATAATACTTCTTCCCGTAAATGTTTCTGCGACCGAACAGGCTGTGGATATCCACCACGCCGTCAAGAGTGGGAATCTGCTCATCAGGAACACGCAGGTAAGTGATAATCTGCAACAGTGCCATAAACTCCCATTCTGGCTGGAGTATTGTGTGCATCTCAAGCCAGTCTATACGTTCATGCATTTGTGCGTAGGTGGCTGCACGGTCAAACATACTCACTGTGTTTGCCAGTCGTGAGTGGAACTGAGCAATTGTCTGGCCATTA
Organism: Endozoicomonas sp.; assembly: GCA_027942505.1. Classification (GTDB taxonomy): domain Bacteria; phylum Pseudomonadota; class Gammaproteobacteria; order Pseudomonadales; family Endozoicomonadaceae; genus Endozoicomonas. The sequence continues at coordinate 1,046 of JAQFVO010000497.1, forward strand.
CTTTCAAGGTCATTACCAAAGGGGAAACACGCCTTTTGCACTCCTGTTTCGACGTGGCGCTTCAGTTCTTCGGGGAAGTGTAAAGTCCGTAGCTCTCTGATTTTTGAGATGGTCTCCTTGAGTAGGGATTGTTCAGCTCCGGGAGGGCTGGAAAGTTGATCCTGTAATGTCGCCAACATTGATTTTAAATGTACATTGAGCGTCACCAGTTTGGCCATGGGGTCATCAGAATATATCTTTACAGAGTCACGCTCTGCCTGGCTTGCCGGGGAAGAAGCCTGACGGATCATCTGGCCCAGTGCTGTTTTCAGCCCCGGTGACTTTTCCATGATTCGCAGGAACGCACCAAACAGTCTTAGTGCATCAATATTCTTGGAGAACTCGCACTGTTGCTGATCGATATGGCATTCACGCGCAAGAACTGCCCGGGCCAGGGTGCAAGACTCCCGATTCAAAAGCAGTTGGTGCTGCTCGAGTCGGCAAAGAAAATGGATGGTTTTGCTGCGTTGGTCAAGCAGCCGACCGCCATGGATACTGCGCTGCTGCAACTGCCGAAATACCGAGTCAGAATGACGGCTTGATGGCCCCTGATCTGGTTTGATGGTTCGAGTCCGGCAGCGACCTGCAGTTGGAACATCAGCCACTGCGGCAATGGAAAGGTTATGGAAATCTGCACAAACGCTTTCCATCATCTGGTAGCCCCAAGCTGTCGACAAGAAATAATCAGAATATGGACTTAAGACTCACTGAATTGAAGAAAGTTTCGGCTTTGATATTCCCGAATTCGAGGCTGTCGCAAAAGGTCAAGTCACTGCGCTGTCATTCCGCACAGGGATTGTACGGAACCCATCTGGCAGGGATAGCCATCTATCCGGGCATTCACCTCCCTGTGAGGTGGATCCTGTA
>JAQFVO010000557.1 GCA_027942505.1 Endozoicomonas sp.
GAGTTTACGGGCAAACCACTGGTGAAACTGGTGCGCGAAAACTCAAGGGTGAGGGCTCTATTAACAACGAGCGCATGGAGGGGCTTTGGGACCGGCTGACCCGGTATATTCAGCAAATTTTTGACTACCTGTTCTATGGCAAGCCGGTTCGACAGGAACTGGAACCGGTCTTTGCCAAGATTGCGCCTGACCCGGACACAGGTGTTAACAACCGTGTTAACAACAGTCCGGCGGCTAACCCAACTGTCAGGGCCAACAGCCGTGTTGTCGAGAGCGCTTATCAGGTCAGTTTCGACGAGATACCCAGTGGCTCTACGGCCATGTATTCGCACAAGCATTTAACCGAACTCGAAGACATCGAGCCGCAGCTTGTCGACAACCTTGATGATCTCGACCGTAATATCTACGACGCCGAGCCGTTCAACCGTCTGGCAGATATTTTTAACAAAATCGCCCTGCCCAAGAACTTCTCCATGTGGCTGGAGCAAACCGGCCAGAAACGCCGTGGCGGGCCGTACATGGTGGTCTCACCACTGCACGATGATATTCCTGCAGCCGCACACCAGATCAACCTGCTGACCAAAAGAGCCGAGCAGTTAGACCCTGATAATATCAGCGAGCTGAACTTTTTCGACGAAGCTGGCGTTAATCCACAGGACTGGAAAACCCAGGAACTCTATCAACTGTGGCACGAGGGCATTAACAATCCCGAGTACGGCCCGTCGTCAAAACCCGTCAAAGACGTGCTGGCTGATCTGAACAACATGCTCAAATGGGACGTTCATCAGGCCACCGGTATTGCCATCGGTGACGATACGCTGGCGCGGGGTCAGCAATATAAAAACCGGACGGATTATGCCGAGGGCGAGTTGGGCATGTTGTACGACAAGGCCAACAAGCGGTTCGTCGAGAAAAACAAGCTGGACGAGAGTGAACTGGACCGTGTATTAACCGACCTGGCCGACAAAAAACGCAACAAAAACAAGCCGGTTGGTCCTGTCTCGAACACCAGCCGCAAGAGCGCCACGTTCGACGAACTGAAGCAGATTGTCCTCGAT
>JAQFVO010000668.1 GCA_027942505.1 Endozoicomonas sp.
TCGTTGTAGAACACGTTGGCGATAGTACCCATCATGATATCGGCTATACGATAGGTGCCGACTAACAACAGGATGTAAACAGCGACCTTGCCGTAGCGCTGGAAAAAGTCAGCAAATGGGGCAATGTATGTTTCCTGAACCATGGCACGCGGGGCAAGGTGTATCTTAAGAAGCCCCCAGGCGACAAAGGCTGCAGCTGCAATGCTGAGGATCAGGCGACAACTTTCAATAAGAAAACCGGCCAGCGAGTTGAACAGGCCAAGATCAATAAGCGGTTGATTGAGGGACTGCAAAGGGCTGTCAGTCGTAATAAACACCAGGACAAACGTCGATGCGGCACAGCCAAACAGGGCCAGAAAGCGCAAATAATCACTGGTGTCGTGCTGGTAAATGGCTCTGTCTTCCGTGTTGACCGGCTCCGAGATCAGTAGTGTGGTAACCACGCCCACCAACATAAAGAACGCCATGCAACGATACGCCCAGGCCCAGGCCTGATAGTCGTAAGGCTCAGTCATGGTCAGCCAGCTCGACAGTGCCAGGGTACCAGCACCGGCAAGCAACATGCCAACGCGATAGCCGGCGATGTACGCCGAGGACATCATGGCTTGCAGATCGCTGTCGGCCGCTTCAATGCGGTAAGCATCAATAACAATATCCTGAGTGGCCGATGACAGGCACAGTGCTACTGCGCCCACCGCCACCAGCAGCAGCCCGTCGGCCGGGTTGTTACTGGCCAGGAAGCAGATGGCAGCAATCACCATAACCTGGGACAACAACAGCCACGAACGTCGCCGGCCAAGCCGGCGGTGCAGGAGCGGGAGAGGAATGCGGTCAACCAGTGGCGCCCAGACGAATTTGAACGAATAGCCCAGTGCCGCCCAACTGAAAAATGTCACCTCTTTGAGCGACACGCCGGCATCGCGCAACCACAGAGACAGGCTGCTGAAAATCAACAAGATAGGCAGGCCCGCCGAGAACCCTAGGAACAGCAGCGCGATTACCCGGCGGTTGAAAAAACTTCTACAGGCATCACCCCAGTTCTTCGAGGAATCTGCTGTTGGACCCATGGGACATGCTCCATTGAAAAAACCAGTGCCGTACCTGCAGTGGTGTTATTTTTGTCTTTATGA
>JAQFVO010000694.1 GCA_027942505.1 Endozoicomonas sp.
CTGCCCGACAAACCTGACCCACTTAAGCTTCAGCACTTAGGAGTTGTCTTTAAATAATTTGGACGCTACCCGCAAAAGCCCAACCGTTTGCGCTTTTGCGGGTAGCGGGTAGCGGGTAGCGCCCCTTACTGTCTTGTATGAAATCGTCTTGCAGGCAAGAATAAGGTATCAGTTCCAGACGACGGCTGAACCCACCCACAGTTGAGCAGGCACATCAGAGCCTGTCCTGCCATCTTTTGCTACACAGATATCAGCCGGACTGGTAAAAATAATAAAAAGATTGCCAGGGAGTCACCTATGGTTGCACTGAAGACGGCTATCGACCCACAAAGCAGCGAGTATGAAAACAACCGCCGCCGTATGCAGGTACTGGTGGATGAGCTGCACGAACACAGCGAACGCCTGCAACAGGGCGGACCGGAAAAAGCCCGGAAAAAGCACCAGGACAAAGGCAAGCTGCTGCCCAGAGAACGCATTGCCGCACTGCTGGACCCGGACTCACCTTTCCTGGAAGTGGGACTGTTTGCTGCTGACAACGTTTACCATGAAGAGGTACCCTGCGCCGGGGTGATCGCCGGCATCGGCCAGGTATCGGGTCGTGACTGCATGATTGTCGCCAACGACGCCACGGTCAAAGGCGGCAGTTACTTTCCGCTGACGGTGAAAAAACATCTGCGCGCCCAGACCATTGCTGAACAGAACCACCTGCCTTGCATCTACCTGGTGGACTCCGGCGGAGCCAATCTGCCCAGACAAGACGAGGTATTTCCAGACCGGGAACACTTTGGCCGTATCTTCTTTAATCAGGCTAATATGTCCGCCCGCGGCATTGCCCAGATTGCCGCAGTCATGGGTTCGTGCACTGCCGGCGGTGCCTACGTGCCGGCCATGGCTGATGAAAGCATTATTGTACGACGACAAGGCACTATTTTTCTGGCCGGCCCACCACTGGTCAAAGCTGCCACTGGCGAGGAGATCAGTGCTGAAGCTCTTGGCGGTGCTGACGTACACTGTCGTAAATCTGGCGTAGCCGATCACTATGCCAACGACGATGCCCACGCCATCAGCCTGATTCGTCAGGCAGTGTCCCGACTCAATACGGTTAAACAGACTCCCTGTGACCACCAGCCTGCTATCGCACCGCTGTACGACAGCAAAGAGCTCTATGGCGTGGTGCCCACCGATCTGCGCCAGCCTTACGACGTGCGCGAAATCATTGCCCGGATTGTCGATGGCTCAGACTTCGATGAGTTCAAGACACTTTTTGGCCAGACGCTGGTGTGCGGCTTTGCCCGTATTCACGGTTATCCTGTCGGCGTCATTGCCAATGCCGGCATTCTGTTCAGCGAATCAGCGCAAAAAGGCGCGCACTTTATCGAGTTGTGCTGTCAACGCCGTATACCGCTGGTCTTTTTGCAGAACACCACCGGCTACATGGTCGGTTCACAGGCAGAGTCCGGCGGGATTGCCCGTCACGGGGCGAAAATGGTCAACGCCGTTGCCTGTGCCAAAGTACCGAAATTCACCGTCATCATCGGTGGCAGTTTTGGTGCCGGCAATTACGGTATGTGCGGCCGTGCCTACGACCCGAGATTTATGTGGAGCTGGCCCAACGCGCGCATCTCGGTTATGGGCGCAGAGCAGGCTGCCAATGTGCTGGTACAGGTCAAAGAGGAGGCCATGGCCAGGCAAGGCAAAACCCTGAGTGACGAGGAGGCTAACGCCATCCGCCAGCCCATTCTGGAAAACTACGACTACCAGGGCAACCCATACTTCGCCAGCGCCCGGCTCTGGGACGACGGGATTATTGATCCGGTCGATACCCGCAAAGTGCTTGGCCAGGGTCTGGCCATTGCCTTCAATGCCCCCATCGAAGAGACCCGCTTTGGCATTTTCAGAATGTAGGGAGTGGAAGCTATGGAGCACCTGCGACTCGATGTTCAGACCATTGACCATCAACCTGTTGCCACCATCTGTCTGAACCGGCCGGAAACCGGCAACGCCCTGAACGCTGCGCTGATTGACGACATGCACCGGGCATTTGATCAGCTTGAGCAGATGCCTGTTCGCCTGCTGCAACTGACGGCGAGCGGCAAACACTTTTGCACTGGCGCCGACCTGACGTGGATGCAACAGGCAAAACAACTGAGCAAAGCAGACAACTATCAGGACGCCCTGCAACTGGCCCGACTGATTGAACGCCTCGATCAGCTCCCGTTACCGACCATCGCCGTGATACAAGGAGCCGCGTTCGGCGGTGCACTGGGACTGATCACCGCCTGTGATATCGCCATCGCCGCTGAGTCCGCCCGATTCTGCCTGAGCGAAGTCAAACTCGGGCTGATTCCGGCCATTATCTCCCCCTACGTAGTACGGGCCATGGGCGAGCGTCAGGCGCGGCGTTATTGTCTCAGTGGAGAACTCATCACCAGCACCGAGGCGCTCAACCTTAACCTGATTCACGAATGCTGCCAGGAGCAGAACTTATCGTCCGTTGTGCATGAGTTGTGTAAACGACTGATCAGGAATGGACCGACCGCTATGGCGGAAACCAAACAACTGATCAAAGCCGTTGGCAACAACCCCATTGATGACCAGCTGATCCGGTACACCTGTGAACACATCGCCAGGATTCGGATATCACCAGA
>JAQFVO010000710.1 GCA_027942505.1 Endozoicomonas sp.
TCGACGACAATGAACCAGTACTTGCCAAGTCAGAGTGACTTGGTGAAGGCAAGGTGGCATTACTGGCCAGAGGTGTATTGGCACTGCTTTGCCTGCTGCTGGCTAGTGCAGAGAGCGTGCTGGCCGTTGACGACTGCCCGGCGGAGTCACTGCCAGCTGACGGAGTTGAAACCGCCGTCGTGGTATTCAACGGCACTGACTGCGTACTTGCTTTATGAGTACTGGTCATGCCTGACGTACTCATTGGCGCCTCTGTCCTGCTACTCGCAACGCTTAATTTTGCAGAAGGCGTTTCGGCAAATGATTCGGTTGTTTTCCCGGCAGAAGACAGTGCCCTGAGCGTTGCCAGTGGGGATTCAGTAGTGCTCAGCGCCGTACTGGACAATGCTGAAATCAAAGAGGAGGGGATTAACGGCGATTCATGTTTACTGGTTACGCTTGACGCCGGCTTGCCAGTTAACCCTTCCGAACTCAGTAACGCAGTACTGGGTGGGTTGCTGGCCAAAAATGATGTTGTGGCAGAGGATATACTGCTGGAGTCTGATGTTGTCGGGGCAGACGGTGTGTTTTCGATGCTGGGATAACTGCTCTCAGAGGCAGCAATATCACTTTGTGCAACATTTGATGATGCCGGCAGCAGGGTGGTTTTGGTTGTTGCCGGACTTTGTGATGATAACCTCTGGGCAGAGGCTGACATATTAACGACAGTTGTTTGAGATAATAGCTCGGAGCTGACATCGGCAATGATGCTGTGAACATCCACCTGCTCATGAGTCACCGGCTCTGGTGTAGGGGTTGGTGTGGTGGCGTTGGTAGCAGGTTGTGTGGTGCCCGTGGTGGATGCTGTTGTCGTGGATGATTTGTCGTCATCATCATCGTCATCATCGTCGTCTGATCCACTTGACCCTGTACTGTGACCTTTACCACCGCTTGTCGGTGTGGGGGTGGGGCCATGCTTCATCAGTTCCTTCACCACCCTCCCAATCAACCAGCCGGTGAGAATAGCAGCTACAAGGGCAGCTAAGCCTATGAGTATGCGTCTTGTGAGGACCCGGAGCGCTAATCTTTTCCCCAATTTATTTATTATTGCCGACAATAAAGTAGCTGAAGACGTCACTCCGAGAACTTCTCCTGCCACTTCTTCATATTCATTGTTCCATTTGCTGTCGCACTTCCCGGAACCCCCACCCATTCCCGTCCCGGCAGCAGCCCTTTTACGACGACAGGCCAGTTGAGGATTTACCCCCCTGCCGGGGCTTCTCCCTCCATCTTCAATCTCACTCTCACTTCCCCGCTGACTCCCCCTTTCACTCCCCCCTCTCTCACTACCGCCGCCATCGCTGCCAGGCGACTCTCCCCCGGCAGCCTCACCCGGCTCCTGTTGGGGAGGAGGAGGAGCGTGTTCGACGATATAATCAGTCAGCGCATCATCCATAACCTCTTGAACTTCTCTGGCTGACACTCTGGCTGTCAGCGAAAAGCTCTCGCCACCTGCCGCCCCACCGGTTCGCAACGTTGAGAGCATATTTCTCAAAACCGCCAGTCCTCCCGCCCCCAGCGCCGCACCGCCCAAGGCAACACCGACTCTTTCCCCAGCATTTAAACCTTGCTGGTCAGGGGCTCTCTCGGCAGGTGGTTGCTCAGCCGCTGCCTGAGCAACTCCGGCAGCCAGTGCTGCGCCATTAATGGCCGGGCAAAGGGCGTTGAGTGCATCCATCAACACGGTCATCTCCATCCCGTATTGTGCATCGTTTTCCATGGCTTGCGGCTCCTGCACATCAGGATGGGCTGCCTGTTCAGGCTCTTGCGGCGTCTCGGCTTGTGCTCGTGCTTGCATGCTTAACGAGGTCTGCAGCATGATGTGGGCGTTAATTTGTTTGATGGCTTCCGGAACAGGGGTATCGTTTTCTATGGCGTCCTCAAGAACGCTGAGCACCTCCCGCATCTGCGTAACCAGCGGATCGGATGTGGTGACTGTAGTCTCTGATTCAGGTACCTCCAGATCCTCCAGCCTGTCTGTTTGGGGTAATTTCAGTTTTTCAAGCCCCTCAGGGCTGGTTACTTTGTCGAAAAACCGTTTGGCCAGGGCTTTGATGGCGATTTGATCAAGGGTTTGCAGGTCT
>JAQFVO010000711.1 GCA_027942505.1 Endozoicomonas sp.
CGGGGTAAAGTACAAACCAAATTCATCTTCCAGTCGGGGTCTACATCCAAAAGCCTCTGCCAAAAAAATGTCTTTGAACATGACAAATAACTCCGGACTATAATCACCACGCATCGCTACAAATTCGTTGAGTTTCTCTTCATGTCCCTTCGTATGATGTTCATCGGGTAATTCGAACCGCTTGAGCTGGTTAAAATAGTGCTCATTATTGTCTTGAAAACGCCCAAGCTTCATAATCAATCTCATGTTATCATCGCTAAACTCTCTCATGATCTTTAACAGTATTTCCTTATGGAGTAATGGAACCAGTTTCCTAAAGCAGATATTTTTAAAGTCAGTGAATTCAAGCGGTTTTATATCGTCTTGTTTTGTTATTTTAAAATCAGAGGTCTGGCTCGGCATCCGTGCAGCTGCCGAGGAGCATTTCTCCAGCCCGGTTAATTTACTCTCTACAGAGACTGGCTTTAGAAATGACTTGTTTTCCTGAATGGGTGAAGACTCCGGTAGATCAGCTATCGTCATTGAAGAGATATTTGCTGATAAATTATCCATATTTAAAAACACCTGCTTGCGGGATTTGTTAAAACAGATATGGATGATCTGTCGAGCCCGCTTTTGGACTTCTATCTACCGGTTTGGTTCCATGAGTTGCAACTATTTTTTGAGTGGTACTTCCAGTCATCTAGCCTCTAAAAACACAAAAAAGGATACTCATTTTCTTGAAAGGAAAGTTTATCCTCGTCCAATCTGGGATCACCGGTTGGTTTGTTATTTATCAGGTGAGGTTGGCACATTTTATGTCTGATCTTCACCTGTGCGACCCGGGCCACAGCAGTTGTGTAAAGCGTTCCTCTTGATTGCTGCCTGACGGCGGGACAGCCAGATGGAAAGTATGTCAGGCAAACAGTGCCAGCAGATCATTCAGAAACAGTCGCCCGGTTGGCGTCGGCCGAAGGTGATCAGTTTGAGCATCAAGCAACCCTTTGCACCGGGCCAGTTGTAATGGTTTGCTGATATCATCCAGAGATTGTCCGGTTCGCTCACTGTAGAGCCGAACATCAACGCCCTCATGCAGACGCAGCGCATTCATCATAAACTCAACAGGCATCTCGTCCGGTGTCAGGACTCTGCGGCCAGCTTCAAAGGTACCGGTAATATTAACGTCGGCGGACAGATAATCGGTAGGCATCCGGGTTTTCCAGTTGCGGGTAATCTTACCACTGGCATCAGTCAGCTTACCGTGGGCACCGGCACCAATGCCGATATAGTCGCCAAACTGCCAGTAGTTCAGATTGTG
>JAQFVO010000742.1 GCA_027942505.1 Endozoicomonas sp.
GCGCATCAATGCGCCAATTGCCAGAGAACCGTTCAGCAGACACTGGCGGGCCACAGCAGGTGCTCAACCCGGTTTCAATGTCCTCCATGACTTCCTGTTCATACTGGCCACAGTGCGTCAGAAGCTTTGCGCGGCTCAGTAAAGTGGATTGGGTCTTTTTTCTGGCCATATGTCGTGAGCGTCAGCAATCGAAAATCACGGAGGATCATTTTCTGCGCTTTCATCGCATGATGGCTGAGGGACCGCGGGCCATCAGGAAAACCGGCGATACGGTTGTTTTGGTGAGTCCGTTCAGGACACTGCTGTGCGATGACGAACTGTTACCGCATGTCATTGTGCTGTCGCTAACGGTTGAGCTGATGGTGCCCGGGTTTGTCAAAATGATTGGCGAACGCCTGGTCTACAGGCTGTGCGGGTTAGACCTCAGACACGCAGAGCTGTTCGCAGTAATTGCAGGACTGCTTGCCCGGCTTTGTCGTAATGATGCGTGTTGGCTCGACAGGCTGGGCTGGCAGGCGCTGTCCAGGCGCCTTCAATGCAGCCTGTTTGCGTCGATGGCCTTCATGTTTAAATCCGAAAACCGGGCTGATCTGGTCCGAAGCTTGCACCGGCAAGTCAGCGGAGAGTGGTTGGAAACGTATCACTATGCCACCGTTGAACAGCTGTCTCACGACAACCCGCACACTGATATAGAGACTTTGCTGCGTGACCTGAGGGAGAGCATTCGAGCCATTTGTTTCTGGCTGGAAGGTCGGTTTTTTCTTCTTTCCGAGACCGGAGAGCGTCGATGTCTGATGGTCAGCTATGCCAGTATTATCGAGGGCATTATTAAGGTCATGGACGGTCTTGACCGGCAACCGAGACAACTGCGGTTTGGCGTGTGGCAGGCCGTTGCCCAGTCGTCGTTCCGCTTTCGCGTCCGTCTGAGTTCCTACTTGGGAATCGACCGAACCATTGCTCTGCTCGACGGGGTTCTGCGCCATATCCAACACTGGCCAGAACTGGAAAAGCTGGCCTTTGAATTGCGCCTGACCTTGCTGGGCATCGTGCTGATGAATTGTGAGGAGCTGTTGTGCAAGCGGGATCTCAACCCGTTCTGTCGAACCTGGAATCAATACGAAAGCATGCTGGAGCTGCTGCTGGCCAAGTGTCAGCAGTTTATGAGCAGCTACGAGCCTCCGTTCGTTGTTAATGAAGACTTGGCCCATGCCCGCCGCCAGGAAGAGGCGAGGCTGAACTTGCTGCTCAGGGAGTTGAAATTTTATCGCCTGAGCTGTGAGAGCAAAAAATCGAACCGTCAGAAAGTTCAGGAACATCTGGCCAAGTGTCGCATAGCGCACAGCGAAGGGTGGAACCTGAGCGACCATCACCGGGAAGTCGGCACCATTGAGCTGGCCAAATGGTGTTTTCTGGCCGGGGAGCACGATGCTGGCGTCAGTGCCCTGACGGAAGCCTGTTTCAAACATGTCAAACTGAGTGGGAAAAAGGCCGACCTGCTCGCTCGCCACGGCGTGTACCATGCCGCCGTTGCCGAGCTTCATCATACCAAGGCACTGATGAGAAAAGCGGGTGAGACTGACCGGCGCAAACAAGATGAAGTCGATAACCACATTGCCATGACTCAGTTGCAGTGGTTTCAGGCCGGAGACGGAACTGACCATTTGATCGAGGCTTACCAACTGTCCGTTGACCTGCTCGGGCGCTGTGATGTTCGGGATCGGAAAACCTTTGAGGGGGTACTGAGTCACATCGTCAATGCCATGAAATTCAGTGGTCTGAGGTTTGCCGATTACGTTGGGCAAACGTCGGTGCTGGGCTATTTGGTTGACGATGGCTGCGGCATCAAAAGCTGGCGTCACTTTGCCAACCTGCTCTACATTCGCCACAAACTGGGCTTCACTGATACCGGTGTCGTCAACAAGGTGGCCAGTGAGGTTGGCGGGCATCATCAGCGTTTCATGGAGATGGGTAAAAAAGCGTAAAGTCAGACGGTGCCCGGGAGGCTGTCCGAGAATAGACTGCCCTACGCGGCAACTGCTCCTACCAGCTCCTGCATCCATGCAGTTGCGCCAAATTGGTCGAAAAATTCCGGCTTTTTCGTCAAATAGCCCCGCTATTCTTCTCAGAAACAGAAATTTTTATCCTCAATTTCTCGCAATCCTCGCTACGGGCGCTATTCTCGGACAGCCTCCTGATGTCTTTGTGGTGTGAAAACCCATGGGTCCCTCCGTGGCTTGGCAGAGCTGGAAGGATTGGTATAGCATCCATTGAGTTATCTACCCTGAATAAGAATACCGATATGCTTGATATCCCGGAACGTGACTGGAAGGTGGTCAGAAAGCTGCACCCGATCTTACTGCAACGATATTGTCAGCAGGTTTTTCAAGATGTGCACACCTTAACCGAAGACGGTGAATGCAACTACCATGATGCTTATCTGGAGCTGTATAAACTGGTGCATGACCGGGATAAAACTATCCGCTATCTATTCAACGGCCTGAGCAGGAGCAAAGCCACCATGATGGTGGCCGCCTGGAAACATCACGGCCTAATCACTGAGAACGAACTGGCAATGTTCAGTGAAGAAACGTTAGAAGAGGTAAGTTTCATCGCGTGAAGGTATCGCCTTCATGCCTTCCCACCAAAGCACGCCGCTTTGTCGGCCCCTCTGCCATATCCGCAATATACCCTCCAGCCCGTCAGTTTTTCCTGATATGGGCCAGTGGCAATGTCCAGGGTAGACAGTAAGGGGTCACAGAGACTGAGAGAGGCAGAGTGGTCGAAACGCCCAGCCGTCATCCTCGCGAAGGATGGCGTCGCAAAAGGCCCTGAAAAGAAGGGAACCACGAAGAAGAGCTTTTCTTTTCCTTTGTGACCTTCGTGTTCTTCGTGGTTCAAGGCTTTTATGCTTTTTGCAACACTCTC
>JAQFVO010000812.1 GCA_027942505.1 Endozoicomonas sp.
GATTGAAAGCGTTGTATTGCCAACACTCACAGAATGCGAATGACTACCCGCTGAACTGGTTGAAGAAGAACTACTACGCCCTTTGCTACCCGTTGAATAAGCCCCCCCTGAACCAATAATAAACCGGTCTCTCAAATCCGGTATATTTATCCCGTTACTGGTCTGCCCAACCCCATTACACAACTGCCAACCAGCCTGAATCTGGCTTTCACTACCAGCAAACATTTTTATGTCACCAGGTTGCCATTCATTATCTATTACTATTTCAATCCATTGAAGTTTAGAGCCATCGTTAGACAACACCTTGCCACTTTGCCCCGCCATATCCGGCAGAACCTGACTCTCCTCCATCACCGACTTTTTGACCTTGGTTAATTCAGCCATAACAACCTCATTCAGCCATCCGCAGGACAATAAAACTGACTTCATCCCCGCTATTAAGCCCACTGGCCAAAGTCACCCGGCTGTCGCTTTTTTCGGTGTAGCGGTTAGCGGATCGTGCCTGAGTAATGCCATTGATCACTGGCAGCCCATCATCACTGCCGGGCAAAGCGGGTAACAAATCCGATAATGCACTTATGCCACCACCCAGCCTAAGGTATCATTTAGATAGATAAAATGTGCTTTGTACCAAGGCAAATCAAACACAAAATCTTTTGCCATTCCCATAATTAGTTGACTGTTTCGGGCCACAGTCAGAGTTTTGGTATCAGCCAAGCCAGCAGCATCTATTATCAAAACCCACATACCCATACGTACAGAGGCAGGTAGCGTCAAAGTGACATTTCTTTCGGTCATATCTACCAGAACCATATCCCCATGGCTTATTTCTAAATTTGAGATAGCCAACCGAAAACGAGGCAACCGGGCAGAGGGTAAATTTCCAGCTTTTTGGTTGCTGCTGTTGAGATAATAATATCCGTTCTGTCCCTGAAGCAAGTGACTGTCGACGGCTTTATCGGTTTTGTCCAGTTTGTTGTCTAGACCGTTATAGGCGAGGTTACCCCGGTCATAGGCAGTTTTTGCCGCCTGAGAGCTGGCCACCGTGGCAGTGCTGTCAGAATTAATGGCGTTGCTGATGCTGGTTTTATTGATAAACCGGCCATCGGATTCCCCTTTGCTGTAGGCATCCAGATCCCCCGCAGTGCCTGGAATGCTGTTCTCAATACTTTCCAGAACCCCGTCCAGAGCGGAGCCATCATGGAGGATCAGGGCAGTGGTGTAATCTCCCAAAGCGGGCATCACATTGCCGTTTCGATTATTCCAGGAACGAACATCAACGGTCACATTAGTTTGCAAGGTCAACCAGTCAGCATCGGTAGTGACTTTTCCTTCAGGATCCTTTTTCAGAATATAAAGGGCAGCGGAACCACTGCTTTCAATAATTGCCATATCCCCTTTATTCAGTGAGGTATCAGCGTTCCGTTCTGCGGTGCTGGCGTATGCCCCCACATTGACAATAGTTTGGCCGGGAATAATGTTAGGGCTAATTTTTCCGGCACTGTCCAGACCGGCATAGCCGTTTACCTTGTTCCGGTTAACGATTTTCTCAAAGGTGCTGTTGTATTCGGTGTCTTTGCTGCCGATCAGGGTATGGGCGGCCTGGGCATGGTCCCACGTCTTTTTGGTGGCGGCAGCGGCGGAAACTTTGGTGGTGCTGCTGTCGTTGGTGGCGCTAGTGATGTTCACAACCAGCACATAATCGGCGCTGCTTTTGCCATCCAGTAAATCGGAATCAAGACCACTTCCACTACCATCAACTGTTTTTAACTTTTCAAGTATAGAACTTCCTGTTTCAATCTTAGCATCTGGTAACTGTTCAATCGGCACCTTGCCTGAACCATTTAAAGATGCAACACCATTAACAGCTGCTTTTTCACTAATTGGCAATTTTTTAGAATCTAACTCTTTTAAAGCATCCTGAATAGTGTTTGCAAAAATATTACCTACCGGATCACTAACAATATTTTTTGCTTTTCTTAAAGAATCTTGTAATTTTTTCATTCTATTATTCTCCACCCGTATAAATCGGTATATAACAACGAAAATGACAAACCATTAGTTTCCAGTTGCTGAGTAGAGTCACCCATAATTAGTAAACCATTCCCATTGAATATAATGTGATTTTTTTCTGCCATATTTCCAACTTCCAGAAATTCAATGCGCTCTCCTGGAATTGGTGACTCTGGCAATGTTACTGTAAATGTCCCGTTTGAGCTATCCAACAATAAATGATCACCATTTAAGGCATGAACATTTGATGTTATTGTGCTCCATCTATTTACAGAGGGTGATTGCGTTATTTTAACAGGCAAAGGATTAGAGCCAATTACTAACTGAACATGATCACCTTCTGATAAAGCACTGGCTAATTCAACACGATTATCAACAACAACATATGCTTTACGCTCTTGATCCTGCATTACGCCATTAATATAAACATTGCACTCATCAAATTCATAAGGAGGGTTTATAATCATCTGCCCAGCTACTGCTGAAGGAGCAGACCAGTTTATAGGCGTATTGATTTCTACCCATTGGCCATTTTGACGTACATATTTTTTACCATCTTGCAACGCATCACTTACCTTTCTGTCAGCTGTCAATTGCGCTTTCTGTACCGCTGCATTATTAGTTAATTTATACGACTGTAGATCCTGATCAATATTTGATACCGCTAAGTCATTGCTTGTTTGATAATCATTTAATTCCTGTTTAACTTCTTTGACTATCTGATCTACCTGAGCAACAGTGTAACCGCCAATATCTGTTACCGTGCTGGTATCTGGCAACGCATTAACATCAGTATGTGTAAGACTGACAACACCATGGTAGCCATTAACAGAATAAACCGACTCGGTATTGTCAATTTTGTAAAATCCATCAGTAGCGGTACTGTAAACCAGTGAATCACCAATACCATAAGCAACACCATCCAGTAAACCACCCTGCACAATGTGCCAGATAGTAGAACTTTCAGGAATTGTTGGCAAAACACCACCGGACGCATCATAGCCGCCACCATCCTGATAATATCCCGCTATAGTATTTGCTGCTTCCTGTGCCTTGTCACTGGCTTCTTCTGCACGATCTGCCGCTACTTCTGCCCTTTCAGCATCACCTTTAACGGTATTAGCAATAGTGCCCAGTTGTGTCGTGTACTTGTCACCCTCATCAATAACTCGATTGACTTGAACATTACCCTCGTTGCGAATGCTGGTAATACCAGTATTTATTTCATTGTTAACATCCTGTTGACGAGAAATAATATCTTCATGGCGAATAACAATATCGTCGTGGGCAATAGAAACTGATTCTTTAGAGTCAAAAGCTGACATGGCACTGTCAGCAGATTCTTTGGCGGAATTAGCCGACAAAGTAGCAGATTCATTAGCAGAATTAGAAAATTCAGACGCTGATTTTGACGAAAGACCAGCCGCTAACGAATATTCTTTAGCCAATTCAGCATGATTTTTTGATTCTTTAGCGGCAATTTCAGCTGACTCTTTTGCAGCTACTGATTTAGCCATGCTGTCAGCTGCATCAGATGATGATGCAGCCGCTGAACTAGCAAAATCTAACGCATTAGCCTCTGATATAGCGGCATTTGTTTCACTCGTTGCGGCAGCAATTTGAGCCGCCTTGCTTGCGGCTTTAGCTGCCTCCGCTCTGGCTTGCGCCGCTTCAGCCGCCAGTCTTGCAGCTTCGCTGGAATTTTGCGATACCTTGGCTGCATCAGCTAATTGTTGTGCCAGTGTTGCCTGTTGTTCTGATTTCTCAGCACTATTTTTTGCCGCTTCAACATATTTATTAAATTCATCAACCCAATAGTTAAAATCTGTGTCGTCCAGTAATTGTTCCAGCAAACGCGCAATATGCTCACAATGTTTTACATAGCCTCGCGCATTCTCAGCTTCTTTCAGTGCCGCATTGGCCTCATCTTCCGCTTTTAACGCATATTCACCAGCCCGTTCAGCATCCTCTTGTACACCGGCCTCACTGGCTTGTGCCTCTTGCGCAAACTTTTCAGACTGACTGGCAAACTGTTTACCAAGCGTTGCATGATCACTGGCTTTATCCCGGTATTGCTTGGCATCTTCAGCATACTGCGCACCCAATTCAGCTAATTTTGCCGATGCAGCCGCATTGTTCGCCTGAACCTCAGCGTCACTGGAAAATTGTTGAGCATTCTGGCTTTGCAGTTTTGCCTGTTCACTGTACTGCTTTGACAGATCCGCATCTTCCCTGGCATCAATACTGCTGATTAATGCTCGACTGGCTGAATCTTCTGATTTCAGGTGACACTGGTGAGCACTGTGCGCACTGTCCTCAGCCTCTTGCGCTTCAACCTGTGCCTGATCACTGGCCTGTTCCGCTTTTTGCGCCGCCAGCAAGGCATTGTTGCGAATGCTTTCCAACATGGCCAGATCACCGGCCGGGACCGAGCGCACGTCACATTCAATCTCAATTAATTGCGATGGCGTTATCTCAACAATTAACTGATTGTCAGGCTGTTTCATAATTCAATTGCTCAAAATGACGGCGGGTAACATCCGTCAGCACCAGAACCTTGCCTTTCATTAACGTAATGACACTGCCAGAAATTTCTGCCTGAATATCCATTTGATAAAATGTATTGCCAATCAAATCATTGGTTTTTTCATTTGGATACAGCAAATGCGCAATGCCAACATGACTTTCTTCAGTATCTGGCACCTGGTAGACTATTTGCAACACCCGACGATAGCCGTCTTTATCAATTTGCGGCTCATCATTTAACGCATCAGATAACTTCATCGTTGACGACAAACACCAGTGAGTTATGTCAATCGGACTCTGGTCAATCTTGTTGCGTACCGTTACCTGCAACGCATAATCATCACCTCGATAAAAGGGCGTTAGCTCAACCAATCGTTTCATCACATTTCAAGCCATGACTTCTGAGCAATGGTTTCAACATCACTGCTAAACCGCTGCATAACCTTACTTTTGGCATCACTGACCGCATCCAGGTAATCAAGATGGCACAGCTGACCACGCTGGGCATTGGCCCACGGCTTATTCATCACCAGCAACCGTGACAGAACACCAGAAGCGATGCCCGACTCATAATCCAGTAGCACATCAGAAAACGTCACGGCGTCTGACCTTGGCATCAACACAACACGCCCGGTTATGGCTAACGGCTCTGTCTGGTCAGAGGCTGGCACCAGCCTCACCAGCCGTTGTGGAACAAGTAAAAAATACCGGGGCGTTCCCACCGCATTACGCCAGTCCGGCAAATTCTCATCAAGCCACTGATCCGATTTCATCGCCAACCGGCGCTTATGCAATAACAGTTCATCCACCGCCAGTAACTCGGCATTATCCGGTATTGGCAACTGATACAGCCACGTTTGTGGCGCATCCGGTACATGCTGCAACAGTGTCAGTGAATCAATATCGTGCAACCAGTACCAAGTATCACGGCAAAATTTACGCAACACCTGGATAATAACCCGGTTGATCACCGACACCGGGCAACCGTCCACTTCCAATTTCACATCCGGGTAAAAAACCTTCAGTTCAGCCATGCTAAACCTGCTTGTAATCGGGCGTTACCGGGGAAATAATCGCCGCTGTCTGCGTATCCTGTCCCAACAAACTGAAAAATGTCTGCAAATGCCCGGTTGCCCGGTTCGCATTGGCAACCACCGTTGAATCACGAGAAAATAACCAATAGAGTGCATACTCAATACACGGTTGAATAAATTTCTGACTTAACGGCCACTCACTGTCAGTTGTCAGCACTGGTGCCTGTTCAGCAAAGCCAATCATAATTTTCTGACTGTCATCAAACGGCACTGGATGAACCCAAAAAATATCAGGGAAACGGTCATCAGCTGCCAGTTCCTCAACATCACCGTAGTTGATACACCAGTCTGCATCGTTATCATCCAGATCTTTTCGACTGACCAGCCTTAACGGGTAGGTACACACCCCTTCCTCAACCCGGTAACACAAATCAAGAAATTGCTCACATTGACCCGGAAAGTTCTGCATAGCTCCTGTCTGCAACGTTATGACTTCCTTCCTGCTCACTGAGTCCGGGCGCACAGACGCCAGTGACCTGAGTGCTGCATTCAGACTGTCCAGCCGGCTAACGGCCGGATATGTTACCATCTGATCATCATTCAACGGAATATTCATCAGGGTAAAAATATCCATAACGTGTATCACAACTCAAAACCCCTTAATCACCTGATTCTCTTTCGGTTTGCCTTGTGACACTGTACGCACCTCGTAATTAAACCTGGGTACATCACGCACCACTGAGTTTTTACCGTCATTGTCAATGATCACTTCTGACGACACAGCATCCTCGAAAACCGGCAGTAGTCGTGTCGGTAACTCAACCCAGTGATTGCGTTTTATCAATACCGATTCACCGTTGATTGCAGCAAATACCGGCCCTTTCTCGTCAGGTCGACTGCCCGACATGACCCGAAACCAGCAGCGGTCAGTCTTTGCGGCTAGAACATTTCTGCCAGCTTGTGCATTTTCTTGCGATTCATCCGGCGCGCTACGTGCCGGCGGTGTAAAGTCTGTTGACGAATCAGCTGTGCTCGCAGCTTTCGGACCCGTTTTGTACTTAATCTTTTCATTCACGTCTGTCACCCTTTGCAGAACTGCCATTTTGCTGGTTTGACCGGAGAAATTCCAACCAAAAAAATCTTAACCGTGTTGACAAGTTTGCTCTGTGCCTCTCAGCGCCATTTTAAAGCGTTCTGAGAGGCTTTTTTTTTACCCTATCAAATCGTACAGGGTAGGTCCGCAAAACGCCCTGAGTGCACCTTAAAATCCGTTCTAGCCTGTCAGGTTAATCTGGTGATTAACAGCAGTGACTACGTAGGCCCAACAATCCGCCACACTGGTTGACTCAGGGAATCGCTCCTGAAACTCAGAAATTTTCATTTTTGCGTAGCGGTACTTGTGTTCTGGCAAATGATCAGACTGAAGTTCCGCCATCACCCGATCTGAAAAATTTTCTGACCGATCGACAGGAAAATTTCGCGCGCGCGTTACTGTGACTGACTCACTTA
This sequence comes from Endozoicomonas sp., assembly GCA_027942505.1. Lineage (GTDB taxonomy): Bacteria > Pseudomonadota > Gammaproteobacteria > Pseudomonadales > Endozoicomonadaceae > Endozoicomonas. The sequence goes on from JAQFVO010000812.1 coordinate 7,083, forward strand.
TTGTTTCTTTGTATCTATGTTTATTTGTAGTGCCGGATTTCCCGTCAGACGGTTTTACCGTCGGACGGTTTTTCACACCGACGGTGGAGGTCTCTATTTTAGCGGCCTCTAGCTGTTTTTCGGGGTAAACAAACCAGTCCCAACCGGCTAATTTTCCATTTTCCGATTGTTTCACTTTTTTAACCATGTAACCGGTATCAGTCAGTTCTTTTAGTAACCGTTTCAGTTTGTCCTGACCACACTTTGGAGCCTGCTTTTGCAGCCAAGATTTATGAATTTCCCAGTTTTCAGGCAGAGACAGGATATGCACCAACAAGCCTTTAGCTTCAAAGCTCAAAGACGTATCCTGTAGGGTTTCGTTGGGAATTTGAGTGTATTGATTAGAAAGCCTGGCCTTGAATATGCCCATGCTGGATCCTAGCGACTGTGCCTAGCGCTAAGCAGGTGAAAACACGGCGCGGACGCACTAGAAAAAATCCTGGCATGTAAATGCAATCAAATGACAGCTCCTAAGTAGTACTTTCACATGGTACTGTTTATCGTACTGTACAAGCATGAATCCTAACTTTAGAGTCTGTGATTGAAACCATAGAGGGTAGCATGAGGCAGGGGAAGGAAAGTCCTGTTTCAGACAATTTCTCACATCACGACATTAATTTAAAAGGGAAAACTTCAAATCCTTCCTCATATGTGCTAGGTTTCAGGGGAAATCTTGAGAATTTCAGGAAATAAAAGAAAAAAAATCACAAGTCAGTTATATTTCAGGAAACAAATTACACCTCACATTGGTTAGT
>JAQFVO010000854.1 GCA_027942505.1 Endozoicomonas sp.
TGACCTGAAGGTGGTACTACCCCACCACCCTGGGGATGACTTTTGTGATATGCACGTAAGGGAGTGTTCAGCATGATGCAAGACGCATTAAAGAAGGAGCAAAGCGCCGCTGAGTTGCTGGCACTTGACCATAAAGAAGCAGTCAGCAAACTGACCAGCCGCGCCCCGGAACTGGTGAAACAGCTACAGGCGACCCCGGGCGCATTGATAGAACTGGCAAAGCAGATAGAAGCACTTGAACCGCTGCCACTGGTGCCGGAATTGCCAGCCGAAACACCCTACCCGACAGAAGCCCTGTTAGGTATGGACGGGGCTGTGTTTGAAATCAGCGACCGGCTGAAGGTATCCCCCGCCCTTGTTGGTCAATGCGCCTTGGGTTTAGCCAACGGCATTATTCAGGGATTGGCCGACATAGTGAAGCCCGCCAACCCCAACCCGAAACCAACCAGCCTTTTTCTACTGGCCGGGGCTGAATCCGGCGAAGGTAAAACACTGGTGGACGACATTTTGAGCAGTCGCTTACATGAATTATCCATAGAAAAAGACCTGTCTTACCAGGCGAAAAGGGAGGACTACGAACTTTGCCTGAAGGCGTATCACTGCGAAGTAAAGAAGATTGAAAACCAAAAAGAGATTGACCAGGCCGACCGGGAACAGGCATTCAGGGAACTTGCAAAGCCGGTGCCGCCGATGAACCCACGTTTAAAAGCTTCTGACGTGACGATAGAAGGGCTTGCCCGCCAATACCGTGAGGGCTGCACCCGGTTAAGCCTGATGACTGACGAAGGGGCTTTACTGTTCAGCAACCATGCCTTGCAGAATGAACGACGAAGTGCAGTTATGGGCCGACTTTGCAAACTGTGGGATGGTGGCCAATGGGATATTGACCGGGGCGCACAGGAAAATAACTTTTCATTGATAGGCCGCCGACTGTCCACCAGTATCAGCACCCAGCCCGCCATATTGCGGGAAATCATGGGCGATTCACTGGCCGTTAATCAGGGCTTTATTCCCCGTTTTCTGGTGGCCATGCCCGATAGCCGTATCCATGAACGACAAATGATTAACATTCAGTGGGGCAGTTTGCCCGCAATCCGCGAATACTGGCAGAAACTATCTGAGCTGTACGACATAACCCCAACGACCCGGACAGACCACCCGCTGATACTAAACCCGCGCAAGTTGACCCTGACCGCTGAAGCTACCCGATTATATGAAGCCTATGGTAACCAGTGTTTTAAAAAGGCCGCTGGCCAACTGGCCCCGGTGCGGGCAATGGCAATGAAGGCTGAGGACAACCTGTTAAGGATTGCCGCTACCCTGACCCTTTGGAATGAGCACTCAGCCGGGGCAATCAATTCTGAATCGGTGGAAGCTGCCGCGCACCTGATGGATTACTACCTGACCGAAGGGCTAAGAATTGCTGATTTCAGTAGTGAATTATCAGATGACAGTGATTTAAGCATGGCCGCTGACTTGCTGAAGTGGGCCAAGGCGAACGGCTTTTATCTGGTGTATTCCCGGATGCTGACCCGGTGCGCACCCCGACGGGCAATGAGGACAGTAAAAACCATTGAAAAGCTAATGCATACCTTGATTGAACATGGGCAAGCAGTCCGGCTGGAAGATAAACCCGTTATTGAAGGAAAGCCCCGCAAAAAGGCTTGGTTAATCACCAGCTAGAACCCCTATAGCGTGCGACTTATGCGACAGAACCCAGCAAGGCCACGAATAGCAAGGGCTGAAAAAGTCGCACAACCAAAAACACTGGTGTGACACGGTGCGACACTTTTGGAAGTAAGCCGCCCCAATTATCAAAAGTCGCACTGTGTCGCGCTGTGTCGCAGATGGTGCGACACGACAGAAGGCCACGGTTAACAAGGGTTAGCATCATAAAGTCGCATGAGTCGCACAAGTCGCACCCATGGCCGGAGCTATTCAGAACCGGAATAGCACGACTAGCAAAGGAATAGCAGCCGTTGCTATTCGGCCAACCCCATGAATAACGGGGGCTACAGGCTGAAAATAGCGGGAATAGCAGAAATAGCAGCTATAGGGGCTGGGAATACTGAAAGCTGAACAGGTAAATCAGTGGGCAAGTTTGCCCGACCTGAAGACAGAGCATTGATTCATTCAGCCGGATGGGCTGGTCAGAAAAAACCTGATTACTGTCAGCCGTGAAATGATTTCT
>JAQFVO010000928.1 GCA_027942505.1 Endozoicomonas sp.
AAAAAGCATAAAAGCCTTTAACCACGAAGAACACGAAGGTCACGAAGGAAAAGAAAAGCTCTTCTTTGTGCTCTTCGCGTCCTTCGTGGTTCCCTTCTTTTCAGGGCCTTTAGCAACAACCTCTGCTGGAGTTTCTTGCGCCGACGGTCCCGAATGCTGCTCTTTTCACTCTGGCCAGACTGCCCTATGATTCGCCAATTGACGCCTTACACCTAGTTGAATCTGATATTATGCACGTCTCTGAAAAACCACGAAGCGCATACCCTTTTTGGCTCAAGCCTTTTTTCTGGAGCCAGCAACGGCGCTATGGCAAAGTACTCAAACCCGGCCTGCTGTGGGCCAGAGTGCCGCGGTTATTTGCCGCCGTTGCCATGCTCTACGGCGTCCTGGATCGCAAATCATCGCCGCTGACACCGCAGCTGAGATCGCTGATCACGGTTCGGGTTTCTCAGATCAACTGGTGTGCCTTTTGTGTTGATATTAACGCTATGACTTTGGCCAAACGCTCAGGCAGTACGGACAAGGTTGATGCGTTGCCTGACTGGCAAAACTCCACCCTGTTCAGCGAACAGGAGCGAGCGGCCCTGACCTACGCCGAAGCAATGACCTATAGCGACCGACAGGTGACGCCGGAGCTGATGACGCAGGTCAAACAACACTTTGATAACGATACTCTGATTGAACTGACCGGCCTGATTGCTTTTCAGAACATGTCCAGTAAGTTCAACAGCGCACTTGATGTGCCATCAGAAGACTTCTGTCGTATTCCGACACGTAACGATTCCCGGCAAACAGAGTGATTGCAACTCGTGAGGGGAGGCAGAATGTGACCGCTGCCCGCTACCCGCTGCCCGCAAAAGCGCAAGCGGTTCAGCTTTTTCGGGCAGCGGGAAGCGGGAGGCGGGAAGCGTCAGATATCGATTGTCTTGCGGCCGGCCAGGGCGTGGGCAAGGGTGCCGCCATCAATAAACTCCAGCTCTCCGCCAAGGGGAACCCCGTGGGCTATGCGGCTGGTGGTGACTCCGAT
>JAQFVO010000932.1 GCA_027942505.1 Endozoicomonas sp.
ATCGGAGTCACCACCAGCCGCATAGCCCACGGGGTTCCCCTTGGCGGAGAGCTGGAGTTTATTGATGGCGGCACCCTCGCCCACGCCCTGGCCGGCCGCAAAGCAATCGATATCTGACGCTGCCCGCTGCCCGAAAAAGAAACAGAACCGCTTATGCTTTTGCGGGCAGCGGGAGGCGGGAAGCGGGCGGCGTTCTTCTCACTAACCAAGCTGCCCGATCACTTCGACCTGCAAATCGTCGGGTATTTCCATAAATGACAAAACCGTCAAGGCTTGCAGCTGGCTGATCCGGCTGTAGCGGGAAAGCAGTGGCCACAATTGTGGCGTAACCAGCAACACCGGCTCTGTTTGCCTGCTGTGTGCCTGCTGAATCAGCTCTGGAATCTTTTGCTGTAACTGCATGGATAACCCAGGCTCCAGGGTAAAAGTCTCTTCAGAAAACTGAGGGTCACGGCTGGCCTGCTCTCTGGCCATCAGCAGCATTTTCTCCAGCTCATGAGACAGGGTAAACACGCTCAGCAGTTCGGGGGTGGTCCGACGATTCAACAGCGGCTCGATAATCTGTCGACGCAGGGTAATGCGTACCTGACGCAGCAGGTTCAGCACATTTCGCTGTGTCTCAGCCCGCTGCTGTTCTGCCGCCAGTAGCGTTGCGGCAATGCGCGGGCTGTCGGCAATGGTGACATTGTCAGCCAGAAGTCGTTTAAGAATCTGCATTAACAAGCCCGGCGGCAGCCGCTCCGGCACCAGTTCATCACACAACTTGGGCGATAACTGTCGTAGATACGCCAGCCAGCCCTGAGTCTCTTCAAAGCCAAACAGGTCATCAATATGGTCTTCGATAATCTTGCCAACATGGGTGGTGACCACTGTGGCGCAGTCCACCACGGTGTAACCCTGTTGTAAAGACGACTCCCGTTGACTGGTGTCAATCCAGTAGGCACTCAGGCCATAGCTTGGGTCTTTAACAGCACTGCCCGGTTCATTACCGGTCGCAAGGGGCAGGGCACCTTCCATGGCGATGGCCAGTAACTGGCCGATACGCAGGTTGAACTGATCAGCGACAACATTATGCAGTGAAATGGTATAGCTTTCGGGGTCCAGGTTGAGATTGTCACGGATATGGATCATGGGAATAAGAAAGCCATACTGCTCCGACAACTCCCGGCGCAGTTGTCGAATCTGGCTGGCCAGTTGACCATTATTCACTGAGTCTGTCGGGTTGTCGCTCAACAGCGCAATCACCCGGTAGCCAATATTCAGACCAATGGGGTCGACCGTAGCGATATCCTGCCAGCTGAGTCGGTCGGGGGCTTTGAGGTCATTTTCCTCACCGCGGGCGATTAGCGCCTGTTGTTGCTGTGCCTCGCGCCGTGATGTTTGTCGATAGACAAACAACAGCATCAGCAGGCCCGGGATGACAAAAGCGACATGGGGCATACCGGGCACCAGACCAATGATAATCAGTACCGCTGCCGCCACCATCAACGCCCTGGGCTGACCCATAATCTCCTGGCGTACCTGATGGTTCATATCTGTCGCTTTGGAAATACGGGTCACCATAATGGCCGCCGCCGTGGAGAGCAGCAGTGAGGGGATCTGGGCCACCAGACCGTCACCAATGGTCATCAGGCCGTACAGCTGCACAGCGTCGGTGGCATTCATATCGTACTGCCAGATACCTATGGTGACTCCACCCAGAATATTGATCAGCAGAATCATCAACCCGGCAATGGCATCACCACGGACAAACTTGCTGGCACCGTCCATAGCACCATAAAAATCGGCCTCACGGGTGATATCTTCCCGCTTGGTCCTGGCTTCGTTGTGATCAATTACCCCCGAGTTAAGATCAGCATCAATGGCCATCTGCTTGCCGGGCATGGAGTCGAGTACAAAACGTGCCGTCACTTCAGAAATACGACTGCCGCCTTTGGTAATAACAACAAAATTGACAATCACCAGAATCAGAAACACCAGCAAACCGACAAAATAGTTGCCAGCAATCACCACACTGCCAAACGCTTCGATCACCTTGCCAGCGGCGTATGGCCCTTCATGGCCATTGATTAACACCACGCGGGTGGAGGCAATATTCAGTGCCAGGCGTAACAGGGTGGCTACCAGTAACAGCGTCGGGAACAGGGAGAAATCCAGAGGACGGCTGATATAGATAGTCAAAATCAGCAAGATTAACGACAGAGTAATGTTAAAGCTGAAGAGAAAATCGAGCAGAAAGGGCGGAATAGGCAGCATCAGCATGGCCAGCACCACCAACAACAGCAAAGGTGTGGCCAGCAACGAGGTTTTAGCCGCTGTGTTGATCATCATGCTACTGCCGTTCATAACTGACGCTCGCGGAAGCTGAAGTGCTGATATTTTTTCGGGACTTCTATAGTGGGTGCACTCGGGCAATAAGTGCTTTGCCGGGTACGGTAGCGGCCAAGCTGGTACAGATAGACCATGACTCTGGCTACGGCCTGGTACAAATCGGGTGCAATCTCCTGGCCCGGTTCGATGTGGTAGTAGAGCGCCCGGGTCAGCAGTGGTTGCACCAGCACCGGCTTACCGGCCGAGCGACCAATACTGATAATCAGCTGTGCCAGGTGATCAACTCCCCGGGCGATCAGCACCGGAGCCTGGTGAGTGCCTGTGCGGTATTGCAGAGCCACGGCATAGTGGCTGGGATTGCTGAGTATCAGGTCTGCATCGGGTACGGCATCAAGCATCTTCTGTCGCATCATGGAGGACATTTTCTGCTGGGTCTGGCGAATGCGCTGGCGGGTTTGCGGCGATCCCTCTTCGTTTTTCATAGTGTCTTTGACTTGCTGGCGGGTCAGCAGCTGTTGTTTCTGCGTACGATGCTTTTGCCAGAAAACATCCGCCACGGCAATCAGCAACATCATCAGCGAGAGTGACAGGGCACTCCACAGAACGATATGCAAAGCCCTGACGGTGGCACGCGCCGGCGTTGGGTAGGCGTCCAGTGCCATTATTTCAGTGTGAAAACTGCGAAACAGAAGATATAAGGCGCTGGCCAGTAATACTGTTTTCAGCAGTGCCCGAATGACCTCAGCCAGCCCCTGACGGGAAAAAATTCGCTGCAAGCCACTGACGGGGTTGATGCGTTTGGCTTGTGGAGCAACCACCTTGAAGCTGAAGATCATTGGTCCTGAGAACCAGGCACCGGCCATGGCACCGGCCACTGTAACCAGGTACAGCGTTATCAGTAAATTGGGCAGCAAGGCAAACGCTGCTTTCAGTCTTGACAGTAGTTCAGCCAGGCCATCGCTGTTCGTGTCCGTAACTACGCTGTCGATTTGCCCGAGCATTACCATATTGCTAACTACCTGGCCAACGTCGCCAGATTGGCCAAGCAGCAAAAAAACGGCCAGTAGCTGCAACGCTATCATCAGGTCCCGGGAACGGGCAACCTGTCCCTTCTGCCGGGCCTTGTGCTTTTGACGTTCGCTGGGCTGTTCGGTGGCTTCACTACCCTGGTCTGGCTGACTCACGGTGCCCCCCCGAGTGCGCCGAGCACCTGTACCGCGTACTGGCTGTGCTGACGCACTATGTCGGGCAGTTTCTGTATATTGATGCTCAACAGGGCTATACCCACCAGGATGATCATGGGGAAGCCGAGGGTTAACAGGTTGACCTGGGGCGCAGAGCGGGTCATAAAACCGAACGTCAGGTTGACAATCAGCAAAGAGACCATCGCCGGCAAAGCGATCAGCAGACCGGCACCAAACAGCCAGCCAGTCATGGCCAGCAGAGCGGGTATTCGGTCGATAACGGTCAGGAAATGGCCGGTGGGCAGAGTATGGAAACTGTCCAGCAACACGGTAAACAGTATTAGATGACCATTGATCAGGATAAACAAAAACTGCGCCATAACCTGGTAAATATGCGCCACTACCGTCACGCTGACGCCGTTGACCGGATCACTCAGTTCGGCAAAGCCCAGCGCCATTTGCAGGCCGGTCATATGTCCGCCCAGGGCAAAAACGGTGAACAGAAGCAGTGGCACCATACCCAGCAGCATGCCAATAAAAAACTCCGAGCAGGCGGTGATGACCAGAACGAACGACAGTTCAGTGCCCGATCCCGGATCAGGCCACAGTTGCACCAGCGTCGTTACTGATAGTCCCAGCGCCAACAGTAGTCGCGCGGAACGGGGCAGCCAGTCCCGGGTCAGCGGGCAGGTCATGAGAAAACCGGAAATACGGCAGAAGACCAGTAAGTACAGCACAATCTGACCGGATAACTGCAACAGTTCTGTGGGCATAACTTGGTAGCAATGAAAATGATGTTTCGGACTCCGGCCAGTCAAAACCGATTAGCCGTTAATAATGGCGGTAAAAAAAGTCGTGAAAATGTTGCTCAGCTCCTGCACCAGCCAGTGCAGTGACAGGGACAATACCAGCAAAGTAACCAGCAGCCGTGGCAAAAAGCTTAATGTCTGCTCAGTAACCTGAGTGGCGGCCTGAATAATACTAATCAGCAAGCCGACCAGCAGACCGGGTAAAATCAAAATCAGGGCCAGCCTGGTTACCGTTTGCAGAGCAAGTGCCATTAGATAGACGGCATCGTCAGGTGCCATGTTTCCACCTCGGAATTGTCCTGAAATAATTTTCACATTTCCAGGGACGATACCCGCCGCCCGCCGCCCGCAAAAGCACAAACGGTTGAGCCTTTGCGGGTAGCGTCCTGAAATGTGGAAGTTATTTAAAGACAACTCCTAAGAGACAGCCCGATAGGGTGGGGAGTGTCAGCGAAAACCGTTCGTCGTGAAAGCAAACTGACTGGTAACCTCTGATTCCTACAGGGATTGTACGAAACCCATCTGGCATGGGTAGCCATTGGTTCTATAGCTGAACAGGACCTGGTTGTTCGGGTTTTACGTCAAGCCCGACGAAGCGAATATCAAGCAGCACTCAGGAGAACGAATGACCGGGTAGTAGGCACTGGAACTCTGCTCAGGAGGACCCGGGCGAGAAATGCTTTCTGGACATCCTAATCCAAAAATTCCATTCGATTACGAGGTGCTGACTGCCATCCCACTTCTTCGATAAATGGAGAGGTTTTCATTTTTGTGTTGGTGCTTTCGCTGATAGATTCTATAAATGTCTTGTAAGCAAAGTTGTTAATATGCTCAGGGATAAGAATGGCATCACATAATCTACGTCAATCTTCACTTATCCGTGATGATTTATGACAAGCTTTCATTTACACCTGCTCTGGGCAGCAGTTTTTGAATTGTGAATCAAGTGGTAAAAACTCTGCAGCAGGAGAACGGATCTGTCATCAGGAGTATGAAGCCAACTCGCTTCCAACAGTTAAACATTTTATC
>JAQFVO010000945.1 GCA_027942505.1 Endozoicomonas sp.
CACAATCTGAACTACTGGCAGTTTGGCGACTATATCGGCATTGGTGCCGGTGCCCACGGTAAGCTGACTGATGCCAGCGGTAAGATTACCCGCAACTGGAAAACCCGGATGCCCACCGATTATCTGTCCGCCGACGTTAATATTGCCGGTACCTTTGAAGCTGGCCGCAGGGTCCTGACGCCGGACGAGATGCCTGTTGAGTTTATGATGAATGCGCTGCGTCTGCATGAGGGCGTTGATGCCCGGCTCTACAGTGAGCGCACCGGACAATCTCTGGACGATATCGGTAAACCACTACAACTGGCCCGGCGCAAAGGGTTGCTTGATGCTCAAACGGATCACCTTCGGCCGACGCCAACCGGGCGACTGTTTCTGAATGATTTGCTGGCGCTGTTTGCCTGACATACTTTCCATCTGGTTGTCCCGCCGTCTGGCGGCAATCAAGAGGAATGCTTTACACAACCGCTGTGGTCCGGGTCGCACAGGTGAAGTGGTGTGCCATCAGAGACACAATGTGCCAACCTCACCTGAAAAATAACAAACCAACCGGTAATCCCGGACTGGACGAGGATAAATTTCCCTGTGTCGACCACGAATATTATTGGTACGAATTCAGTGTGAATAAATAGGAAAGTCATTATGTATGTAGGGGTGAAAGGGAAGATATCTGATCCAGAACAAACAACTGAAGGGCGGTTAAGTAAAAAGCGCAAACTGCCTGCCAAGCAGAACGTATTTACCAAGCCAATTAAAAAGCCTAAACCCTTTGTGAAAAAGCGAGCCGACTGCCCTCGAGCGGAAAATACCTTGCTGCTTCTGAGAAAAATACAGCAGCTGGAAAAACAGGGTCGGCCATTTGATCTCTACTCGGCAGGCGCGAAGAACCGGCTTGTTCTCTCAGATGATCCGAACGATCCCTGTTGCATCAGTTATGACTCAAAAGGACCAGTGAAAGAGTTGAATGGTGCGGCAAAAAACAGAACAGATGGCAAATCTATTTCATGCCAGCATTTGGCTTATGCATTCGCGACCGGTGGCTTTGGCTGCAAAGCGAATGTCAGCCAGGGTAAAGAACCGGGCAGCAAATTCAGCACCGTCGCCAGCGTAGATAATATTCGCAACAATGCCGCCATAAAAACAGACCGGCAGTTGAAAAACACACCCATTCGCAGTGGCATCCCCAAGGTAGCCGTTTATTTTGATGCCG
>JAQFVO010000947.1 GCA_027942505.1 Endozoicomonas sp.
CTCTCTCATCTTCAAGGCTGAACTAACATCGCCTGCATCCAGCAAATTTTTAACTTTTTCGCGATAAGCCTTGCTGACAGCCACTGTATTGAAGTTGTTATCTACGACTACTGTCTTTTTATTGCCCATCTGAACCGGTGCTTGATAAGCAGGTGGTGGGGCATTGGCGGGTACATAGGAAGTCATAAGCGCGTTCGCTTCAAGTACAATATTGCCATTTTCCGACGCTGTCGCCATGATGTCATCCGTGATCGGAGGCATAGTGCCGCGCACTTTGGCGTACTCTTTTTCCTGATCCACCACCATAATCTGATGCTGACGCCCCTGGTCAGTCATCATCACCACCATGTATTCAATATGTGGTATCAGCGGGTCGCGGTTATCCACGACGAAAGTGTGATAAAAGTATTCCTGCGCCATCAGCCCGGGTTTCTGATACTCAAGGGCGCGTGCCGGCAGGGTTCTGATTTCATTAAAATCTTTATCCAGCAGGCGCACCTCGGGCATAAAAGCTGTGGCCTTGCGGCCGAATCCGGAGCGTTCAATCTGACTGATCAGCTTAAAACGATAGGCGCCATAGGACGGTATTTTCCAGGCCAGCACCGGTGATTCCTCACCATCAAGGCGTACGTGGGCTGACTCTTGACCTAACGAGGTGGTATATACTAATCCATCGTCGTAAACATTGAGAGGAGAATAATTCAGTGTTTCCAGCGACTCAGAAGTGACTTTCGGCGGCGGGGGGGCCACATCAGTTGAGTCATGAGTAGCACAGGCGCTCAGAAGGCTGACCGCCAGAGCCAGGGCAATTTTTTTCATTATTAAATCTCGGTACTATCAATCGATGAGGTCAGCCCTGAGAGGCAAGAGATCAGGGTCGTGAGGCATCCCCTGCCGGGCTGTCGAAAAAAGCAAAAAGCCTTGAGCCACAAATGTTCATGACGATGGTTTGCCACCCTCTGCCATAAAAGCTTTAGCCACAGAGTCACGGAGACACAGAGGAAAAGCTTTTTCTCTTCTCCGTGTCTCTGTGCCTCCGTGGCAATTTTCTTT
>JAQFVO010000974.1 GCA_027942505.1 Endozoicomonas sp.
ATAGTAATCTGCAACACTGGCTGCACAGTTGTCAGCAGCTCGGCAGACATTTGTCAGGGCAGGTAAGTATAAGTCAGTGGAAGGATATCAACAGCATCCATCAGCTGGTGTTATGGTTGCATCAGCGTTTCCTGACCATGATTGCGCCCACGGCTACTGCATCAGGGCAGGGGCGGGCACAGACTTATTTATTGGGAGCGGTCGGCAGTATCACATTTGTTGATTTTGTGTCTGCACCCTCGCAGCAACTGCTGAACAGAGCATGCTATGACGCCCTGATGTCGATGGAAGCCCTGCGGGTAACAGTCCTGAATATGCCCGGTTATGTGCAAATGGCCATTCAGTTGCTGTGCCACGCGTGCTCCGTGGAATTGCTGACACAGGCTGAGGGTGGCAGAGAGCGTACCTTGCGTCTGCGTTACAGTGAAGATTTTGGCCGTGACCGCCATATAAACGGGAAGTGGCTACGACTGTGGCATTTGGTGCAGACGCTGGCTCAATCGCCGCCGACAGCCGGTCTGGGTGCACCGGATATTGTCTACAACGATCAGTCACACCAGATCTTGTTTGAATTTACCCGAATACCCTCCCGGGAAGCCATGCAGAGCCTGTTTGTCGACATTCTTGCGCTCATGCAGAGCCTGAAAAACATCGACCTGGACTTCAATGATGCCCATCTTGATGGCAGTCAAACGGTATGGAGCATGAGCGCGATCGAGAAAAGGCTGGCCAACCCCGCCTTCGCAAAGGCCAATGCGCATGCCCTTGCCCATGCCTATTGGCTTGTTGGCCAGGAGCGTTTTGGCTCCCTGATCACCCCCTGGACCCGCAGCAAAGAGTTGGCCCATCTGGAGATGGCAGCCCAAAGATTCGAACAGGCCAGCGATGATCGAATCGGTCACCTGCTCGATGCCCAAAGTGATTCCCACCGGCGCACTGTGCTGTGGCATTTTTTGTTATCTAATCCGACCAAAGCCTGTTGCTGGGTGCGAAAATGGACGACCTGGCTCAATGATGAGGCAACGGCTATACGACTGGTGTCTCAGAATGGTCACATTCTGAAATGTCTTGCTCCACAGCTGCGCAACAAGAGGGCGATAGTTTGGGCGGCCATCAAATCCCACCCGGAAGCCCTGGCCCATGCTCCGCTTCACTTTAAAAATGATGTGGAAATCGTTACCCGGGCGTTGCGCAATAGTGGGAGTGAAACATGTGCAGATGTTTTCCAGTATATCGGTCCGGAGTTAATCAATGATCCGGTCATTTTTCGCCAGCTTGCAACACTGGCGGTGACTTGTAATTACCGTTGTGCCAAATATTTTGCCGAGATACTAAAACTGGATCAGCCATTTCTCAAGGAGCTGTTTTTGTTGGCCTACAAAGTAGCTGATCTTAATCGCAATGATGATTGGGTGGTCAATAAAGAAGTGCTCCAGGATCATCAGCTGTACCGGCAAATGCTCATCGATTTCCTAACGAGGAGTCGAACCCCTGCGACTTTAAAACGTTTTCCTGATTTTTATAACGACCGGGAAGTGGTAGAAGCGGCAATTAAGAGCTATCCATTCAACCTTAAATACGCCAGCGCGAGGCTACGGGAGGATAGAGCACTGGTCAAGTGTGCACTGGTAGAAAATGGGGCAGCATTGTACTATGCCAGCGATACACTGCGTGATGACTCCGAGCTGGTATTCATCGCCGTTAAAAGTAATGGTGAGGCCCTGGAGTACGCCAGTGAGCGTTTACGGGCTAATCCGGACATCGTTACCGCTGCCCTGCAAAGCGAGGGCTGTGCACTGGAGTTCACGCCGGAATCAATCCGCACTGATCCCCATTTCGCCCATCTGGCGGTATCCCATCAGAAATCAACCGCTTCCATCAAATTTTACCTGCCCCCCTCCTTTTACGGCGACAAACCACTCATGATGATCGCCCTGGAGCGCAATTACACCAATTTCAGGTATATCAGCAATGCGCTGCGCGATGATGACGAGCTGGTAAGTATGGTGCTGAAATATCATGGTGATCAGCTTGAGTATGTCAGCGCCAGGCTGCGTGATGACCGTGATGTAGTGTGCCTTGCCGTTGCCAGCAAGGGCAAGGCATTGAGACACGCCAGTCATCGACTGCAGGCAGACCGGGATGTGGTGGAGCTGGCCCTGCGCAACGATGGTATGGCATTACAGCATGTTCCTCAGCAGCTACAGGCCTGTTTGGAGATTGTGGCCATCGCGGTGCAACAAAACGGCCTGTCACTGCAATTTGCCCCAGCCTGTTGCAGCGATAAATATCTG
>JAQFVO010001011.1 GCA_027942505.1 Endozoicomonas sp.
CTGGCATCAGTCAGCTTACCGTGGGCACCGGCACCAATGCCGATATAGTCGCCAAACTGCCAGTAGTTCAGATTGTGTCTTGAGCGCCTGCCTGGCTGACTGTAGGCGGAAATTTCGTACTGAACAAATCCGGCCGATGCCAGCAGTGCCTGCCCGGCCTCCTGAATGTCCCAGAGCGTATCGTCTGGAGGCAGCAGGGGCATTTTGGTGTAGAACACCGTGTTCGGTTCAATAGTCAACTGATACCAGGAGATATGTGCCGGTTGCAGGTCGATGGCCTGTTGCAGATCGTACAGGGCGTCTTCAGGGGATTGCCCCGGCAAGCCGTGCATCAGGTCGATATTGATATTGCCAAAGCCGGCCCCGGTGATGGCGGTAATGGCCTGACGCGCCTCATCAGCACAATGTATACGACCAAGAGCATTTAACTTGTCATCCTGAAAGCTCTGCACACCAAGCGACAAACGGTTTATGCCGGTCTCCAGGTAAGCCTGAAAGCGGTCGTGCTCATAAGTGCCCGGGTTGGCTTCCATGGTGATCTCAATATTGTCAACAAACCGGACCTGTGCCTGAAGACCGGCAAACAGACGCTGATAGGCACTGGCCGACAGCAGGCTGGGTGTACCACCACCGATAAAGATGGAGTATATCGGCCGCTCTCCCCCTGCGGCTTGTAACTCACGCTGAAAGTCGTGCAACAAGGCGTCAATGTAAGCCTGTTCCGGAATATCCCCCGTCACGCGGTGTGAATTGAAGTCACAGTAGGGGCACTTCTTTACGCACCATGGTACGTGGATGTACAGGCTCAAGGGAGGAAGAACAACCGAAGGTCTCAGCACTTTATCTCCTTAAGGCTGCCAACCAGCTGTCGCAAAGCCTTGGCCCGGTGGCTGAGCTGGTTTTTCAGCTCGCCGGGTAGCTCGGCAGCAGTGCGGTGCTCTGCCGGCACCAGAAACAAGGGATCGTAGCCGAAGCCATGATCACCCAAAGCCTCTTCAATGATGTAACCTTCCCACTGGCCATGGGCAATGATCGGGGTCGGGTCAAGTTCATGGCGCAGGTAAACCAGAACACAATGAAAACGTGCCGTGCGCTCGGTGGATTTCACCCCACGCAGATTTTGTAGCAGCTTCTGGTTATTATCGGCCGCTGAGGCGTCAGGGCCGGCGTAGCGGGCTGAATAGATGCCCGGTTCTCCGTTTAGATAATCCACGGCCAGACCAGAATCATCGGCAACCACGGGTAACCCGGAAATTTTTGCCGCGTAACGGGCCTTGATAATGGCGTTTTCGACAAAACTCAACCCGGTCTCTTCGACTTCGGGGTAGGTTGAACCAATGCCGAAATGACTCTGAGGCACCATGTGCAGGCCTAATGGTTCAAGCATCTGCCCAAACTCCGCTAGCTTGCCCGGGTTGCCACTGGCCAGAACGACCTCTTGAAACTCCACATTCATATCTTTACTCACAATACTTAGCTCGCTCCCTCGACCAAAACTGTCACCAGTTGCAGTTAATGAGTGACAGTTTCATGGCAAACACGCTGCTTATGGCAACGTGTCGCGATAGAAGGTCTGGGTAAAGCGCAGGGTTTCCCCCCGGTCACTGCCGTGAGGTTTGACGTTAATGACAAACTTCAACCGTTCTTCATCGGCAAACCGGAAATCCGCCAGGTAGTAAATGGCCTCACCCTCATTAATTTCAAAGAAGGCCAGGTTGTATTTCTGGGTCAGCAGGTTGGCGACATGCCCTGATACGGTCGCCGTTACCGCCTTACCCGGTTCACCCCGGGACACATCACGGACAGCGATATTGACGATACCGTAGCGCTCTCCCCGGCGCAGATTATACTGCCTGGCAACTTCTGGCTGGATAAACGTACTGTTAAAGGCACTGAAATAAATTCGATAGTTACCAAGCTGAACCGGCTCCTGGTTCATCTTCTCGGCATCTGGAATCTGTATGTCAGCCATGGCTGGAGTCGCAAGCAGAACCCAGCAAACCATAAGTTGCCGCACACTGGCCGCAAACCGGTACACGTTAGCCATTATTTTCTCCTGACCAGGAAATGGTTCAGCAAATATAATGGCCTGATGTGGCGTTGTCGAAAAGGTGATTTTCAGGCCGCTGCGGTGAAAGCAAGTCGCCGGTTTTTTTTGCCTGTCTTTACTACTATCCTTCACTCCCTCCCTGAACCGTTGGTGACTCAAGAGCCAGTTCTGTCAGCGCCAGCACATGGCCCAGAAAGTAACCTTCAATCTGGCGCGAGCAAAAATAAAGATGCCGTTCGTTGATATAATCATCAACGCTTTGATGGTTGATCAGGGAGAGATAAAAAGCCCGAATTGCCTCGTCTTCAACATTCAAGGCGGAAATAATTCGGGCGCAAGGTGCAAAAGTCATACTCATTTGCCACTCCCGAAGCGGTGAGCTTCTGGGTTCTTTCCTTGCTCATCATGGGCTGTCTTGCCATCGTCATGCCCGCACAATGTCAATCCGCTCAACACTGCTGTGAATACAACCACAGATTGTCACAAATACAACTGTGGTCCCTGGTAAAATCTAGTATAGTCAGGCTTTGTCCAGTTATTTCTGTTGATAACCATCTGTTCGGGCAAAAACCAGGTAAATCTTGCTATCGTAACTTTCTCCAATAGTGCAAACTATCGGGTATCTTTCACAGACTTCTCGGTGCAAATGTCGTTATGTCCATTGAATCTTTAGGCCAGCTTGAATCAAGACTGCAAAACCTGATCGATAAACTGGAACTATCCAGGATGGAAGTGGAAGATCTGCGTTCTGCCAACACCCGCCTTGAAGAAGAAAACGCCCAACTCAAGCACGAGCTTGCTGCCTGGGGAGAGCGCGTATCAGCACTGCTGGGCAAACTGGATGTTGTTGGTGAAGAAGGAGAGCTTCAGGAACACGAACAAGCTGTCGCTTAATAGCGTGGGGCTGTAATGCCCCACAGTATCACGCTTATGCGCCCGGGTCCTGCGCCTCTTCCAGTGCTTCAAGCGCTTCCATCCATGCCTCTTCTACATCAGCTATCTGTCGTTTAAGCGCCGTCTGTTCGCCCAGGTGTTGCTTGAGCCTCTCTTTAGCGGCTTCTTCGTAGATTGATGCATCAGCCAGCTGCTCATCCACCATCGCCAGTGAGTTCTGCAGGTTTTCAAGCTGACGCTCCAGCTGATCTGCCTTTTTTTTCAGGGGTCGCAAGGCTTCGCGTCTGAGTGCCTCCTGTCGACGCTGCTCTTTTTTCTGCTGACTGCCCTGTGCCGGAACGTCTTTGCTGCCCTCACTGCCTGCATCATTGCGCTCTTTACTGCGTAGCTGTGTCAGCCACAGGCTGTAGTCATCCAGATCACCTGAGTAACTTTCCATGGCACCATCGTGTACCAGGAACAGTTCATCGGTGGTGCTGCGAATCAGGTTGCGGTCGTGTGAAACGAGAATCATCGCCCCTTCAAATGACTGTAGTGCCATGGTCAGAGCCAGACGCATCTCCAGGTCCAGGTGGTTGGTGGGTTCGTCCAGCAGTAGCAGGTTGGGTTTCTGCCAGCCGATAACAGCCAGCGCCAGACGGGCTTTTTCACCGCCGGAAAACCCTTCTATGGATTCCAGTGCCTTGTCACCATAAAAACCGAATCCACCAAGAAAGTTTCTCAGCTCCTGCTCGCGGGCGTTGGGCGACAATCGTTGTAAATGCAGCAGTGGACTGGCATCAAAGTCGAGACTTTCCAGCTGATGCTGGGCAAAATAGCCGATACTGAGATGCTCCCCCGGGCACACCTTGCCGCTGATCAGCGGCAGTTCACCGGCCAGCGTTCTGATCAGGGTCGATTTACCGGCCCCGTTGGCACCCAGCAGTCCGATGCGGCTACCGGGCTGGATACTGAGGCTGACATGCAACAGTGGTTTATTGTCGTAACCGAGTTCCGCCTGGTCCAGGGTCAGTAGCGGTGCAGACATTTTATCGGCCTGGGGAAAAACAAAAGTAAACGGTGAGTCCACATGGGCCGCCGAGATCTCTTCTAGCCTGGCCAGCGCCTTCAGACGACTTTGGGCCTGTTTTGCCTTGGTGGCTTTGGCACGAAAACGCTCGACAAATTTTTCCATATGGGCGCGTAGCTTCTGCTGTTTCTCAAACGCGGCCTGCTGTTGTTGCAGCCGTTGCATACGCAGATGTTCAAACGCTGAGTAATTGCCCCGGTACTGAGACAGTGTCTGATGCTCTATGTGCAGAGTATGGTCAGTTATCGCATCGAGAAAATCCCGGTCATGGGAGATCACCAAAAGGGTTCCGGGATAGCGTTTGAGAAAATGTTCCAGCCAGACAATGGCATCCAGGTCCAAATGGTTGGTTGGCTCATCGAGCAACATGATGTCAGATGGACACATCAGCGTCTTGGCCAGATTGAGTCGCATGCGCCAGCCACCGGAAAAGTCGCGAACACTCTTGTGCAGTATGTCGTGATTAAATCCCAGTCCGTGCAGTAACTGCTCTGCCCGTGAGCGGGCGGTATAACCATCGGCGCGCAGCAGCTGCTCGTGCAAGTCGGCCAGCTGTTCGTGCCGACCAGCAGTTTCGGCGCTGGCTATGGCCTGTTCAATACGGCGCAGCTGCGTATCGCCGTCCAGCACATACTCCACCGCATTGCGGTCCAGGGCATCGATCTCCTGGGCCATATGGGCCAGCCCACGGCCTTTATCAAAGGTCAGCTCACCTTTATCGGGTTGCAAATCGCCGGTGAGCAGAGCCAGCAGGCTGGATTTACCACACCCATTGGCACCGACCAGACCAACGTGCTGGCCGGTGTGGATTGTGACAGAGGCATCGTCCAGCAGTAACTTGCCAGAGCGTAACAGGCTGATTGAGTTTAATGTGATCATGGCCGGCATTATATGGAGCCAGCCCGGGGAAATCGAACAACTTTCAGTGTTGGGAAAGCAAAAAAACAGGGGGGCTGCAACAGCCCCCCTCGATAGGTATCAATCAATAACCACTTTACTTCTTGGCAGCTGGCTTTTTAGCCACTGCTTTTTTCTTGGCAGCTGGCTTTTTGGCTACTGCTTTTTTGGCAACAACCTTCTTCTTGGCGGCAGGCTTCTTGGCAGCAACTGGCTTTTTGGCCGGTGCTTTTTTACTAGCTACCTTCTTTACTTCAGCTGCCTTTTTCGCCGCCGGCTTCTTGCTGACCGCCTTCTTGGCCACAGGCTTTTTCTTCACCGCAGCCTTTTTGGCAACTACTTTTTTCTTGGCTGATGCTGCTTTTGCGGCTGCTTTCCTGGCGTCGTCCCTGGCCTTGACCTTGGCTTTTTTCAAGGAGTCTTTGGCCTTATCAAGCTTCTTCTTCAGCGCGTCGACTTCTTTTTCCAGCTTCTTCACCATGTCGACTTTGGCAACGGCTTTTTTGGCAGGGGCTTTTCTAGCAGGAGCTTTTTTTACCGGAGCTTTCTTGGCAGGGGCTTTTTTAACCACTGCTTTTTTTACCGGAGCTTTTTTAGCGGGTGCTTTTTTTACCGGAGCCTTGGCACCTTTCTTGGCTACAGTCTTCCGTGTTGCAGGCATTGGACCGTCCCTCGTTTTTATTTTGCCAATCTACTAGTAGTTTTTATTTCGAAATAAAAAAATGACTGTCTATGTCAATTTTCATTCCAACATAGAGTGCTTATTCGTCAACTGCAAATCATTTTTTAGCTTTTTCTGTATTTTTTTTTGGTTTTTTTTCTGTTTTTTTTTCCTCTTTGTCAGGAATAGAATCAACAAGACGTCTATTTTTCTAGTGACTTATCGAAAGAAAGTGCTTCGAATAAGGCGCTTTATCCACCAGGCAACGTTGGGTCGTTATTGTTGCAGTATCGGCCAGATGGTGTGCCTTGCAGTAAACAATGAATAACCCTCAAAATCGTCAATTTATGAAATCTACATGGCTTGCAGGCATAGCGCTGTTAAACTGCTCTCTGGCTGCCACGGGAAATAATGTCTGTAATAACCCGGGTGCTTGTTCAGCCCGACCCGGACAAATGTTTGATAACGGCTCGACTCAGAGAACAAAAGACAGCCCGTCCGTAGCAGAAGCCATCTATGCCACTGACCGGTGCCGTGCTGGTAAGCTTGAGCAGCAAAAAGTGGCCATGGAAAGTCTGGAAAAAAGTCAGCGTTTTCTGGTTGAAAACAGCAGGAAGGAGGGCGTTGTGGTACTGAAAAGCGGTCTTCAATATCGCATTATCAACCAGGGAAACGGGCGCAAACCTTCATCAACCGACCATATTACTGTCCATTATGAAGGTCGCTTAATGGATGGCACACTGCTTGACAGTTCTTACCTGCGCAACCAACCGTCAACGTTTCAGCTTAACCGGGTTATAACCGGCTGGAGCGAGGGAATACAGAAGATGCCCCAAGGCTCAGTTTGGGAGCTGGTTATCCCACCGGCCCTGGCTTATGGCACCAACGGCATCCCTGGTATGGTCGGGCCGAATGAGGTGATCATCTTCAAAGTTGAGCTGAAGGACGTTAGCCAGAGCGGCTGACAGAACACCAGGAAATAACTCTGGCTATCCCTCAGGCACCGCGATCCAACAGCTTCTCCCGATGGGACACGTGCAGGGATTCAATCATTTTGTCTTCATAACCAAAGCGCTCGGCCAGAGTCTCCCCCAGTGTCGATACGGCGTCCTGGAGACCTTGCAAAGAGCTGATGGACTCACAGTGATCATTAAACTGCAAACACTTCGAGGTATTCAGTTCCAGTTTTGGCAGCATGGTATGGGCCAGTTCCACACCACCATCGTTAAACAACTGGGCTTCGTGCAGCAGCTGTTCATACACTTCGAAGTGGCCTGCTGAAGCGTAATCCACCAAAATCTGGCACAACTCCTTGAGCTTGCTTGCCACCGGGCGCTTGTCATCGTCGAATTGATCCATTCCATTGATGGAGCAGTAAAGGACAATCAGCTCCTGACGTTCGTTGAGCCAGCGATCAATAATTTCTGAAACACCTCCCCAACGCTCTTTAGCCGTTTGGCAACCCTCCAGCATGATAGACAGTTCCTCTTTAACTTGATCTCTTCTGCGTGAATGGAACTACTGTTGAATCTCTTTACCAGCGCCTGAGTCAGGCGGCACAGACGCTAGGTTATGACAGTGGATTTTTGCCGGCAAGCGTTTATTTTTCGCAACACAACGCCACCTGAATTGCAAGTTTTCCAAGATCATCATAAATTCAAAGGCTTCGGCGTGTTTTGTCGATTGAAAAACAATTTTTTAAAATGAAAAGATAGCTGTTAATTATAAAAAATTATTTCAATGGTTGGAAAATCCTTGTTCAACAGCAATGCAAACCTCGGCTGGCGGGGATACTTGCGCCAATCGTAACTCGGCCATCAGCCGGTTATGAAGTACATATACAGATGCTCCTGACGGTGGTTTGCACTCTCTTCAATAAAGCTTTAGATACAGAGAAGAGAAAAAGAAGCTTTTCCTCTGTGTCTGCGTGACTCTGTGGCTAAAGCTTTCATGACAGAGATTGACAAGCCATCGTCATGAACATTTGTGGCAATTTTCTTTCACGGCAAAGGCAGGGCAAAGCAAGCTCTGCCTTTTATCAGTTTGCAATCATGTAGGCTTGCAAAAATTCGTCAAAACTCATTTTGTCACTGCTTTGTATCACTACCTGATCCGCAATTGAGCGACCGGCAATCTCCTTGAAGTAGTCCAGACGCTCATCGCTCAGACCGTGGGCATAGAAACCTTTGGCATGCCCGGCAGACAGAGACATCATCAGCTCAAGGAATCCAACATCGTCGGTTCTCATGGTGTCCAGCAGGCGGGCTGATGGCGTTAAGGCCGCATCGACAAGCTTGGCTCTCTGCGCCTCCAGAGTACTGGTAAAAAGGGTCGAGTTGTTGGCCTGATCAAGAATCCGGGCAATAGCCGTCATATCATCAAGCAGCTCTAGACCCCAGGTTTGCAGCAACACCGGCCGACCATGACGCATCAATGAAAGCCCCGGTCGACGCCCCTCCATAACAGTCGATTTAAAGTTGCCACTCACCTCGTCCTGCTCATCCCCCTGCATCGTCATACTCTCTTGCAAAGCGCAGTAAACCAGGAAGATATCCAGAAAATGAGCATCGGGTTCGCTGATGCCCAGTGGCTCAAACGGGTTAATATCCAGGCAGCGAACCTCAACATACTCAACACCCTGCTGTCGCAACGCAGTGACCGGTTTTTCACCGGAGCGGGCGATACGCTTGGGCCGGATACTGCTGTAATACTCGTTCTCTATTTGCAATAGATTGGTGTTGAGCTGCAAGTACTTGCCGCTGTCCCCCGGCCCCTCTCGCAGACCGATCGCCTCATAAGGCGGATAGGGCTTATGAATGGCCCCGGCAAGGCAGTCCACGTACTCATCAAGCGAGTTAAGACAGATCTTCAATGACGACTGGGCATCGTTACTGTACCCCATGTCACTCATGCGCAGTGAAGTGGCATAGGGAAGATAGAGCGTATCTTCGCCCATTGGTTGTAAACCGCACTGGCGGATAATCTCCTCACGGGTGCCGAAAAAACTGCGGCTGACCGCCGGTGAAGCACCAAACAGATACATCAACAGCCAGGAGTAACGTAAAAAATTACGACACAAGGCAAAATAGCCGGTCGACCTGGCATCGTCACTATTCGCGGAATACAGCAGCCCCCAGAACTCCTCCGGCAGTGAGAAGTTGTAGTGAATGCCGGCAATGGTCTGCATCGGTTTGCCATAACGGTGCCAAAGCCCCTCCCGGTAGACGGTTTTCATCAGGCCAATATTGGAGCTGCCGTACTGAGCAATAGGGATACTGTCATCCCCGCTCAGCCGTGGTGGCATACTGCCGGCCCAGAGCAACTCACTGCCCATGTACTGAAAAGTGAACTGGTGAAGTTGCTCGAGAAAACAGAGTGTATCCCCGATCAGACTGTGCACCGGGGTAACAAACTCCAGTAACGCTTCAGAGTAGTCCGTAGTGATGTACGGGTGCGTCAAAGGGTGTCCCAGCTTCTCAGGATGGCGCGCAAGAGAAATTCTTGCATCCGGGGTAACCCTGAGACTTTCGCGCTCAATACCGTGGCAGATGCCAAGGAGAATGTCGCGATTGGCACTGGACTGGAAAAGGCCCAGACGATCCTGATACTCGGTAGCCAAGATATTCATCCAAAGTTATTAAGGGCTGTTGATGATTGGTGTATTAAAAAGAGCCTGTGAACGGTCAGCCATGTGATTACCACACCAGGAGGCTGTCCGAGAATAGCGCCCGTAGCGAGGATTGCGAGACATTGAGGATAAAAATTTCTGCTTCTGAGGAGAATAGCGGGGCTATTTGACGAAGAAGCAGGAATTTTCAGACCAATT
>JAQFVO010001060.1 GCA_027942505.1 Endozoicomonas sp.
GCAATGACGGCTTTTTCAAGTGCATGACAGCAAGGCCGCTCATGATAGCGTCGTGAAGCGAGATCGAATCCGGACCAACCCTTTTGCGATAATCTGGGATTTTTGCAGCTTCTTTGGAAACGATGCTGATCAGTTTTTCGGCAACGGTTTTTCGCTTAGATGCTGGCATGGCAATACAACAATGGTCATTTGCAGGCGCATAGTGTACACAAAAGTTTGCGATTTTCGAACAAGTTAGTGTCTCTGTAGGCCTTGATTTTGCTGGTTGTAATCAATTGAGCAGGAATTGCTGGCTACCTGGCACCGTTCGTGTATGAACAAAAGCTTGCCAAGGCAGCGTAAAAAAGTGTCCGGAAAAGTCTTGCCATATCAGTTTATTTTACTGTGCTGTGAGGCTTAGGAATTAAGAGTTTTTAATAAAGAGCGGGAACTGCTGAAAATACAACACTGTATTTATTTATAGCTAGAATAGTGTCGCCTGCAACAATGCACTAAACCAGAAATAATCCACCGTTATACGGCAGTTTCATCAACCGGACTGTCTGGGTTTGTTGTCTGAATATGGTAAATACCCTAGTCAATTCCTCAGTGGGATTGTCTGAAAATCTGACCTTTGTTGTACATACGTTTTTGAATGCACGCCAAAAGTCTAATATTTAATGCTCAGGAGTGTAGTATGGGAACTGAAAACCAAAATATCCTGTCGGCACAGAATAAATATCCTCGATTGGTTCAATACCTGATCGAGGCATTTCAGGCAACTGATTGCCATCTTGTTAAACGTACTAACGACGATGGTAACAAATACTTGGTTGCTTATCTTGTGGGGCAATCCGTATACAATAATAAAAAACTGAAATACGCCGCTGACGCAGGCCTGATAGAACGAACGCCAGACTTTATCGCACCGGTCACGGTGATTCCCTATACCATTGATGGCGCAATCGATCTGGAGGCACTACTGCATTGCCCGGTGATTGATACCTCCTATATCGATACCCTGAACATCAAAGACCTCAAATTCGAGCCGTTGAAAAGACTACCGGTCACTTCTGTTTCGACGACATTACTCAACCATTATGTATGTAAACAAAAGATATCTGATGCACAAAATAACCCGGCATTAATAAGTGGTGGTCCGTTGCCCCCGGACCCTCTGAATCGTCGAACGCTGATTGATGCCCTGCGCCACAGTGCTAATAGCGAGTTCGGCATCCGCTTCATTAACGATGAAAACAGCAGCGAACGGCTCTCCTATCGGGACTTACTGGTTCAGGCTGAAACCATTGCCCGAGGGCTTCTTGCCAGCCAGTCTGGTCACTTGCCTCCCGTGGTGGTACAGACCGCATCCCTGGCCGACACGGTCGTTGCCACTTGGGCCGCATGGCTGGCGGGCACCAGTTGTGTGCCTTTGCCTTTGTGTCACCAGCTTTCACTCGACGATCAGGATGCCGCCAGTCTACGGCGTATTCTTGTGCTTTTTCCCGACGCCATCGTGATCACTGATGATGAACGATGTGACCTGTTTACCCAACACCTCGAAGGGCATGGATCCAGGGACTGTCAAATTCTGGTCATTAAAGAGCTGACCAGAAGACCAGAAAAGACAGGTACTGACAATGCCGAGTTACCGGTGGTTAGTGGCGACGATATCGCTCTCTATCTCATGACTTCCGGCAGCACTTCCGAACCCAAAATTGTGCCCCAATCCCACGCAAGGGCATTGAACCAGGCCCGTGCATCCCAGTTATTCAACCAGTTCGATGAACACTCTGTGTCGCTTAACTGGTTACCCCTTGATCATGCGGGCGCAATGCTGATGTTCCTGGTTCACGACACCGTGTTACCCCGTGAGCAAATACAGTGCCCAACTGACTTTATTTTACGCGACCCTTTGCGGTGGTTGGCACTCTGTGATCAATATCACGTCAGCTCCACCTGGGCACCTGATTTTACTTTTGGGCTAATCAATGCCCGGGCTGAGGACGTCAAACTGAAACGCTGGGATCTGAGCAGGCTGAATTTTATTATCAATGCCGGTGAGTCGATTGTTGCGGCGCAATCCCATGAGTTTATCACTCTGCTGGCACAGCACGGGCTTCCGGCCGGGGCCATCATTCCTGCCTTTGGCATGGCAGAAACCTGTTCGGGCGTAACGTTCTCCCATCACTTTGACGATACGCCGAAAGAAACTGTGTTCACCAGTCTTGGCCGGCCTGTACCAGGCATTGAGCTGCGTATCGTTAACGACACTGGTGACCTGGTTCAGTTTAACCAGCGCGGCCACCTGCACATACGTGGCGAGTGCATCCTGCCCCATTACTATCAAAACCCAAAGGCCAACGCGGCATCATTTACTGACGACGGCTGGTTTGATACAGGGGACCTGGGCTTTATCGATACACAGGGCCTTACTCTGGTCGGCAGAGCGAAAGATATTCTTATTATCAATGGACGCAACATCGCCTGCCATGCGATTGAAGCCACCATCGACAAAGTACAAAACGTTGAACCCAGTTACACCTGTGTCTTTGCTGACCAACAAAGCGCTATTGAAGGTGCCATGGTAGCCATCCATAGCCGTTGCCGGGATGAAGCAACCATCACCGGGCTGGTCAACGAGATTCGACGGGTATTACAAAAAGAGTATTCAGTTGCCCTTCATAAACTCTATATTCTGACAGCTGATCAGTTTGACAAAACGGCCATCGGTAAACTGCAACGTAACAAGATCCGCGCCAAACTTGACGACGGAAGCCTTTTTCCCGTCTGGCAGCACTGTTCTCAGCCGGTTAAAAACAGCCTGAAACAACAATGCTTTGTCCGCCGATGGAAGCCTGAACCGGGGCTGCGCAAGATGCCTGCGCCACAGCGAATCGCACTGTTCAGTAACGACCATGCCCGGCTACAGCAATGGCAGGCTTCACTTGAGCTATGCTCCATTGACGTGGTTGCACTGCTTGACTCGCCAGAGCTGCGATTACCCAGCGATGACGACGACCGCCACGACTACCAGTTTGTAGCGAGCAATCCCGATCACTGGCAACAGATCATAGGCGCACTGACAGCATCACCCGAACCCATTGACCATTTTCTTTTTGCCCCCATCGATACCACTGCTGGGGCAAACCAGTATCAGCATTTTGTAACGCCGCTCATTCTGGCCTTGCAGACCATGGAGCTCTCAGCGTTTTCTCCTCCTTTTTCGGTGGTCACCTTTGCCGCTCAGTGGGTTGACCGTGGAACGGCAGAAAATGCCGGAGTTAGTGCCATTGCCAGCAGTTTTGTGCGCTCAGCCAGTGAGGAGTTACCTGCATTCGTCGGAAACTGTATCGATCTGCCATCGCCGGAGTATTTTGCCGAATACATGCTCCGGGAACTGGCCAATATCATCCTCGATGATGAAATAGCCTGGCGTGATGGTCAGCGCTGGGTCAGCAAGCTGGAAAAACTCTTACTGGAGGCTGGTACCACACCAGTAGCAAAGACCGCTAATCGCGTGGTGATTGGTGGGCTGGGTGGCATCGGCGCCTGTCTTTCACCGTGGCTGGCAGCACAGGGTGGTAAGATCGCAATCATCGGCCGCACAGCGCTGGCCGGTTTATCAGCACAAAAGTTATTGGCTTTGGCCAAAATCAAGGAGAAGTCAGATGACGTCTTCTATTTCAACGCCGATGTCCTTGATGAAACATCGCTTGCTTCAGCATTTACCCTGGCTGAAAAGGCTTTCGGGGGGAATACTGACGAAGTCTACTACCTGGCTGGCGATGTTCATTTACAAAAACTGCACAACCTCTCTATCCCGGGTGATTTTGAGGCTCTGAAAAGCAAACTGCTCGGCAGTGACAATGCCTGCAGGACCGCGATCAATTACGGGGCAAAATCGCTGGTGTTTTTTTCCTCCAGCGTTGGTTACTGCTCTGGCCCCGGTATCTCTCTGTACAGTGCTGGCAATCGATACCAGGAGGTATTGACCGGGCAAACCAATCAGGAAGGCAAGATAAACGTCAGTTGCCTGGGCTGGTCCATGTGGCAAGAGACCGGACTGAGTAAAAAGCATGCCTTTGCCGAACTGGCTCAGGCACGGGGCTACAGTGTTTTTGACCCCAGTGAAGGGATTAACCTGTTAGGTCTGTTGCAAACCTGCAATTTTCCCTCTTGCCTGATTGGACTAAACCCTGATGCCTTGTCGATGCGAAAAAATATCCGTTTTGAACTCTCCCCGGCCGTTTCCATACAGGCAAGAGTAGACCAACAACAGGTCATAAAGGATCCCTTTGATAATCCGGTCACCCTCTACCCAATGGCAAAAGATGCGTCACAACGGACCCGTGACAGGGAAATACATATTGAAACCCGCTTGTGCCAGCTTTGGCAGTCCGCGCTTGAGGTAGAGCAGATCGGCATTCACGACAACTTCTTCCTTTTTGGTGGCAACTCCCTGCTGGCCATCCGGCTGTGCCACTGCATCAGTCAGGAACTGTCGGTAGAAGCCCCGGTCGCTCTGCTATTCCAACACCCGACAGTGGCGGAACTGGCACCACAACTGACCCGGCAGATGTCGTTGATTCCGGCCCGGAGATTAGTTAATGGGCCAATGTCGTTTGCCCAGCAACGCCTCTGGTTTATTGAACAGTTCGAACAGGGGACCTCTGCCTATCACATTCCCCTGTTGTTGCGGTTGGCCAGCGAAACGGCTAGTGAACAGTTAATCAGGGCAATAGAGTTGCTTACCGTTCGCCATCCGGTCCTGCGTACCCGTTTCTTTATGAACGACGATGGACAGAGGGTTCAACAGGTAGATGGGAATGCGCTACCGGTAGAGCGTCGCAAGAGTTTGCCGGATAAACTGAATGATGCTCTGGTCAGGGTCATCAGTACCCCTTTTGACCTGGGTCAAACCTCTCCATTGCGGGTCGTCCTGTTTAGTACTGGTGACAATCAGGTGCTGCTGTTACTCTTCCACCATGTCGCTGCTGACGGTTGGTCCATGGACATCCTGTGCCGTGAGCTGGCCATGCTTTATCAGGCCGGAGTGAAGGACAGAGCCGCCATGGAAACCATCCTGCCGCCCCTCACCATTGACTACCTGGACTTTACCCTCTGGCAACAGGAGGTATGGCAGGAAAGCCTGATGGAACAACAGAGCCAGTGGTGGCAACAACAACTG
>JAQFVO010001064.1 GCA_027942505.1 Endozoicomonas sp.
CTGGCCACGGGCGCAAGCATGGCCAGAAAACGCTGGTGCAACCGTAACACCAGTTGATGGATGCTGTTGATATCCTCACACTGCCTGACACTCACCTGCCGTAACAAATGCTCGCTCAGCTGCTGACAACTGTGCAGCCAGTCTTGCAGATTGCTATCCCGACGTGGCAATTCAGTGTTGCGGGGAAATGGCCGGGTGAACTTTGCCAACGATGTCTTCACTCGCCGGCTAACCGTCGCCAATTGCTCACCGAGCGGGAACAGTTCATCCTGACATTGAGCATACTTCTGGCTGTCACCGGCCATTCCCAGAACTAAGAGCTGTTGGTAACCGGCGAGAAAAGCCTCAGCCTCAGCCAGAAAATGGCCGACCTCCCGGGCGCAGTGGTCAATAATCTCTGCCCGCCCGGGGTGCATACTCAATCGCACCGCGCCCCGGTTTGACAGGCAAAGGTGCAGCAAACGCTGCGGGCCCATGAAATCCAGCAGCCGTTCATTGCTCTGCACCAGCCACTGGAACAGATGATCCACCCGGTCGAGATTTTCCGGCGAAACTGGCTGCTGCCAGGCGTCTGTACAGGCCATGGCTGCCTGGTAATTCGGGCTTGCACCATCGCCGCTGTCCAGCAGCTCTTGCTGCAGGTCACCGGCCAGTAAAAACCCACCGTCGTTTTTCTGGAACTGGCCGCATACCAGCGTCACCGGCTCCGGCGCAGCATCGGGCCAC
The DNA here is from genome assembly GCA_027942505.1 of Endozoicomonas sp. Lineage (GTDB taxonomy): Bacteria > Pseudomonadota > Gammaproteobacteria > Pseudomonadales > Endozoicomonadaceae > Endozoicomonas. The sequence continues at coordinate 727 of JAQFVO010001064.1, forward strand.
CATTGTGGCTCGCTGACCAGCATGCAGGGCAGCCCCGCCTGTCGCAGGGTAATGGCAATATGATCATTGCGTCCGCCGCGGTGGAACACCACGCCACGCAGTTTGGCCAGTACGTCAGCATGGAGCATCCAGTCCTGCCCATGGTCAGCGAACAGCACACAGTTTTCCGGCAAGGTTGTTGTGGCGTTACCGCTGACGGCCAACGCCACGCCGACGCCGCAACCATCACTGACGACAACGCCCTGATCCAGAATGTTCACCGGCGACGGGGTAGAGAAACTGCTGCCCCCCGGCAGACAGGTTACCGGCCGCACCTGCAAGAACCACAGTTTGCCCTGCTGGTCGATGGCAAACTCCACATCCACCGGGCATAGCAGCCTGTTTTCCAGAAGCTCAATGCCTTCGTGCAGAGCCCTCAGCTGTGAGTCACCGAGTTCAACACGGCCATGGTTCACCGCTCCGGGTTCTTCGCTGTAACGGCCGTCCTCGTCGCGCTTCAGGAAAAAGCCGTGGGCTGCATTACCCGGACTGAAGACCGTCTGGCCCTCCTCCCGCGATATCTCGTAGCGATGGGGGGTAATAGCGTACTGGCCGGACACCACTCCCCGCCCCTGACCCGGCCCATACTCAATCACCAGGGTGTTGTCATCACAACGGCGATAACTCATGACCACACCAGAGAAACGGCATGAAATGCAGTGCTGCACAATCACTGCGATCGGCTGTGC
>JAQFVO010001083.1 GCA_027942505.1 Endozoicomonas sp.
AAAATCGGTCAGCCCGGTTACCCGACTGATGCCTACTATCTGCAAACACAGAGCTTCAGCCATAACCGTACCGAGCCAGGCCCCGTATTCCAGGGCCACTACCAGGGTGGCTGTCACACCATCAGTGATCTGAAAACCTGTCTGTTCAGCAAGCTGGACCACCACGGCGTTGTCCGTGACCTGCACCTGACCAATGCCACCATTGACAGCAACGTCCGTCGTCTGGGAGCTGTTGCCTGCGAAATGGCTCCCTTTTCCTCGGTGCGTGATATGCACATCGACCACATCAAGATCACCAACCGGGCCAAACAATCCGGACGGGAGACAGTGGCTACCGGCGTTGTCGTCGGCCACCAGCATCGGGCGGCAACGATATCAGGCATGACAATAGACAACTGTTTGGTCAACACCACAGCTTATAACTCTCCAGCCGGCATTATTGGTGGTGAGATCAGTGGTCTGGCGCGGGATATAAACATTACAGACTGTCGGATTGTTACCCAGGCAGAACGCTCTAACGGCGGTATAGGTGCCGCTCTGTTGCATGGTGAACTTGACGGCTTGACGGTGGTGCGCGGTGAGGTCCGTACCGACGGCGATTTTGCCGATGCCGCGATTGGTGCGAGTGATATCAGTGGTGGTCGTTTAAGACGCTTTGCCGCGTCACATTGCCAGGCCAGAACGCATGGGCAGCGGGCTAATGCCGGCATAGGTGTCGGTTCTGCGCTTGGCAATCTTGATCAGTTAACAATTGTCGACTCGCTTGCCGAGACCAACGCAGACGATTCTTTTGCCGGCATCGGTGGAGGACAGTTTGGTGTCAGCAATCTCGGGAGACAAGGCCGCCTGAAGGACATGATCAGCGTCGATAACCGGGCCATCACCAGGGGCAGCAGAGCCTGGGCCGGTATTGGTGCCGGGCGGCTGACCGGTGAAGCGGACAATATTGTGGCGATCAATAGTTCTGTCAGAACAGAAGACACCTCGTCCCCTGCTGCCATTGGTGCCGGCTTTCTCCAGGGACAACTGAAGGGGTTGACCGCCGTCAACTGTACTGTTGAGAACTCAGCGGGTGGCCCCGCTGACCTGGAGGTGGGCCAGAGGAGCAGCAGGGGCAGCGATGTCAACGGGACACGATCATTAAACAACCGGGTCAACGATGAACCGGTTGTGGATGAACCACCGGTTCCGGAGCCCTTGTGCACCGGCGCTGACCGACGACTTCTCACTGACGACTGCCTC
>JAQFVO010001119.1 GCA_027942505.1 Endozoicomonas sp.
TGGCAGAAAATTATTATTATGGATTTTAAAATCCACAATCTCCTGAGTTGATAACTCGTTCAACTCCACCGGCAGAACCGCATTATACACATATTGATCAGGATAACAGGGACTAAAGAAAAAGGCCTCTTTGTCATCACGGTACACCTGGTTGATGGTTTGGTCGTTGGAACAGTGAGCTATACACTGAATGCCAGTTATTGCATTGTAGAGTTCAGCAATTTTTGTTGCATTTTTCATGTGGCTGTAATCAACTGCAAAGTATTTTTCAGCAATAGCCACCATGTTTTCAACAATGGCCATTAACCCTTCAACAGTATCATGACCAACCATAATGCCATGATTTTTCATAAAGTAGAGATGCGGCTTCTCGTTACCTGTGAGGCTTTGCATGTACTGGCCAAAAAGAATGGACACTTCCAGCCCGGGGGCGGCATACCCGACAAAACCGGCATCCGGGTAAAGGTTTGATATGATTTTTTGGGCATCACGGTTTATCAATAGGGCATTGATAATGACAGGATGCAAATGCAGGGTGTATTTAAAAGGGAGGAGGGCATGAAGAAATACTTCGGCGGTGGGTTTTATATCCGGTAACTCATTAGCTTTCCTGACTGCTTTATTGGCTATTTTAACACTCTCTTTCAGGCTGTACTTTGTCAACAGGTCTTTGTTAGCTAAAACGTCCAGTATTTTTTCACTGTCAACGGTTACATAACCATGATTCGCTTCCGTTTCTGAAAGGACGCAACCCACGCCCTGAGAGACCAGCAGTTTGCCTGTATCCACTTTAGCCCCGGCATTCCCACCGCCAGCCTGAACAAGGTCGAAGCGGCCACCGGCGTATTTGCAAAGTTTTACCAGGTCTTTAATAACATTATTTTTCATAATCATATCCTTTTTAAATTATGCATTATTCATGCTGTATAGCTCAGCGACTATCACGGCAATAGAAAAGATAATAATTAAAGTGAAAACTATTTTTCCGCCAGGTAACTGATAACTGCTTTTGATACCCTTGTTTCTTCCAGCCCACGGCAGTACGGCCGGAATGATGCCAAAGACAACAGCAGAAAATATTGCAGCGTAACCAAGTGCTGTTAAAAACAGAGTGTCCAGCAATATGACTATCAGAGCAGGTGGCGCAAAAGTTAATAAAGTCAGGGTAAACTTGCCGGGTTTGATATTGTTGGCCTGCAAACCATCCAAAATAAGATCAAATGTTCCCAGGGATACACCAATTAATGACGTGGCAATAGCTAAGAAAAAGAATGCCTTGAAAATCAGTACAACATTGCTATTGTCTGTGAACTCTGCCATGGCCCGTAAAATGCCTGTTGATGGGTCACCGGAGTGCAGAATACTCTCTATACCGTTGTCACCATTAACAGGTATTACACCAATGACAATCGTTGCCCATAAAATATACATGATCAGTGGTATAAGGCTACCAACCACACAGGCAATCTTTATTTTTCTCACGTCACTTTGCAGGTAGCTTCGCAAGGTTGGCACTATGACCAGATAGCCAAAAGAGGCAAAAATAACCGGTAATGATAAGAATGGCGGGTTGAATGTTGTCATTTCCAGCCTGTCAGCCTCGACATAGGGCATGGAAATGAAGGCAAGAGAGATAAATATCAGCAAAATTCCGATCACAAAAACGCGATTGATGTTTTCTGACATTCTTATTCCTGAATATATTAAACCAGAGGCAATAGCCGTAATCACGACAACGGATGTAGTCTTGTTGACGTCAAGAGGAAGAATATATGACAAGGAGTAGCCTGTTAACTCCCCAAGGCCAGACAAATAAGCAGCAAGAATACAATATAGAAATAATAAGCAGCTTCCCCACCCTATTATCTCTCCGGGTCGCCCCAGAGTGGCCGAGATCATCGTGATAAGGTTGGCACCCTCCTTGTGCTGAAGGTTAGCCTCCAGCATAGCGAAGGCGATGACCAGTGAAGCAAGCCAGACGGTGATAAACATAAAGAGGGTTGCCGCAAACCCGTAAGTGCCTGTGGTTACCGGCAGCGCAATCATCCCGGCCCCAACCGTGGTTCCCGTGACCAAAAAAATGCTGCCAATCAGGTTGTTTTTTTCCATTATTTTTCTTTTTCTGTTGGGTTCAAAAGTTTACTGTATGACCGACTGTATCGACCGTGGCGGGCACATTTGCATAATCAGATCATTGATCAGTGTCCTTGGCAGTGTGAGCGTTCATTCAGAGCGTCTGCAAAATCTTTCGATTGATTGCTATTCAAAAACAGGACTAACACTAAATATTGAGGTGATGGTGTGCTTTAAAACTGCTTGTCCTCACGGGGAGGGCAGCCGGAGAAGCAGCAAACAGGACGCTGTGAATTGTTGTAATGATACTGAATGTTTTCACCAGTTAAGTTGGATGGCGGTAGACAGCGTTATATTGAAAGTTATTGTTCAGAAAATGTTGATGCTGGTTCCACTGGCAAGGCCGGAATCAGTTCATTGTACTGAGTCTAGTCACCGCCCGCTTCCCACCACACACTGCTTGCAAAAGCACAAGCCTTTTCGGGTGGCATCATGAAGTGTGGTTGTTTTTTTTCACCGCCACTTCCCTAAGCTAACGACTACTTACGCGCCGTACCAATGAAACCCGATTATTATTGGCCTTTTCAAGGAGCCTCATGTAATCACTGTCGAATTTTCGAGCTTTAGCTTGTCTGCATATAGTCATAATTCGTCCTCTGAGGTCAAGAAATTGTGGCTGGTCAGCTTCAGAAATAGCATCAAGATCGCGGTCAAGAAGAGCAGTAACCAGATTTTCTAAAGGGTATTTATGGGTAAGTTGGATGGTCGGACGATCTATTAAATATCCCAAAATCCTGTCGTAATTATCCGATCTTGTGGGGGGGGTATTTTTGCATTTTAAGTTAATGGCGTTAATTTGCTCTTGATTCAGGTTGGCCTCAAGCTTTTCCTTCTTGCTACGCCTGACGATCGTCTTTCTTCTTTGACGTAGCTTTTGTATTAAACCTTCAACCTGTGCTGTTAAACATTCAAACTCTTCTTCTGAGGTATGATAAAGGAGGGCAGGGTTAGGCTTAATTTCGGCCTTCTCCAGTGGCGATAAATGATGATTAATGTCGACTTGCATCTCCTCTGTACTGACAAGTTCCCCATTCGTCAGGTGCTTCTGGTTCAGCTCAGATTGTGAGGGGGGCGCAAGGGATGGAATGTATAGTTGACTGCCAGGGATGGCTGTCACCAAACAATCATCCATTGCTGCAATCGCCGGTTTTATCGAACATTCACCAATCTTTCGCTGCAACGTTTTATCATCCAGATTATTATTTCCCTGCGGTAGATGGCGAGAAGGATTTGGTAATTTAACTAATGTGCTGAGAAAATGGGATTGTAAAGAATGATGTAGCTTTTTATCCAGTTCATCAACGGCGAGAAGGACATCAAAATCTGCTATTAACTGAATATTATCCATGGTCCATTGAAGATCGTTTTTTGATTCATTATTTCGTAGGGTTGGACAATATATGTTCTGAAAAGTTCTTGTTGCGCGGTGTAAGGCTGGAGCGGATCATCGTCCGCTACCCGCAAAAGAACTATCGAATCTGGCTTTTCGGGCAGCGTAGCCCCGGTAAATGTTGAGAAAATGGATGTCCTTTAATTCCACTCAACACAATACCATATTATCCCGGTGCAACAGTTCCGGCTCGCCCTGATAACCCAGCAGTGCCGCAATCTGATGGCTCGGTTTGCCAATAATTCGTGTTACTTCACTGACCCCGTAGTTAATCAGACCACGGGCCACCTCATTCCCGTTTTCATCCACACAGGCCACCATTTCACCGCGCTGGAACTGTCCCGTCACGGCCTTGACGCCCACCGGCAGCAGGCTTTTGCCCTGGTCTTTGAGCACCCGCACGGCACCGGCATCCAGCACCAGTTGGCCGGCAGTTTTCAGGTGCCCTTGCAGCCACTGTTTGCGAGCTGCCATCGGCTCCTGGTCCGGTATCAGCAGTGTGCCGAGCTCTTCGCCGGCAAATAGCCGGGTGAGAACGTTGTCAGTGCGCCCGCCAACGATGATGGTGGCAGCACCCGAAGCAGCAGCCTGTCGGGCGGCACGCAGTTTGGTCTGCATACCGCCACGGCCAAGGCGGCCGCTGCCACCACCGGCCATGGCGTCAAGGGATTCATCCCGGGCACGTACTTCGTGGATCAGCCGGGCATCGGCATTGCTGCGTGGGTCGGCAGTAAACAGACCATCCTGATCGGTGAGAATGACCAGCACATCCGCCTCCACCTGGTTGGCCACCAGGGCTGCCAGCGTGTCGTTATCGCCAAAGCGCAACTCGTCGGTGACTACCGTGTCGTTCTCATTGATGACTGGCACCACCCCCATCCCCAGCAGCGTCTTCAGGGTGCTGCGTGCATTCAGGTAACGTTTGCGACTACTGTGGTCGTCGTGGGTCAGCAGTACCTGCGCGGGCTGCACACCGTATTTCTGAAAGCCGGTTTCCCAGGCTTGTACCAGCCGGGTCTGGCCCACAGCTGCGGCTGCCTGCAGCTGGTGCAACGCTGCCGGGCGTTCCATCCAGCCCAGCTTTTCCATACCGGCGGCGACGGCACCTGAAGAGACCAGCACCACCTCAACGCCCGCTTTACGCAGTTGGCACATCTGGGTGACCCAGCCGTCCATACGCTCAAGGTCCAGGCCCTGGCCTTCGTTGGTTAGCAGTGCGCTGCCGATTTTCACCACCCAGCGCCTGGTGGTTGGTAAGCGGTTACGTTTGCTCATGGTGCGTAGAACACCTCAACATCGAGATCATCATCATCATCGTCGTCATCATCGTCATTACCGGCGGCTTTCTGCGCCGCTCGACGGGCCCGACGTTCTTCGGCCAGCTGGCGCATCCGCAGACGGGCCTCGGCCTCCATCTTACTCAGCTGTTCCTGCTCTTGCTGGGCTAATGCTTCGTCTTCGCTCTGCTCCTGGGTGCGTTGTTCAATAAAGGTCATAATGTTCTGGCACAGCGTCTGCGTACCTTGCCCGGCGATGGCTGACGTCTGATAAACTGGCCCGGTCCAGTTCAGCTCATCGATAATGCGCTGGCATACGGCTTCGCGCTCATCGGCCGGTAACAGATCAACCTTGTTCAGCACCAGCCAGCGGTCGCGTGTTGCCAGGGTTTCACTGAACTGCTCCAACTCGCGAATAATGGCTTTGGCCGACTGGGCAGGATCGCTCTCGTCGTAGGGCGCCACATCAACCAAGTGCAGCAGAATGCGACAGCGGGCCAGGTGCTTAAGGAAGCGAATGCCCAGACCGGCCCCTTCGGCGGCCCCTTCGATCAGGCCGGGAATATCGGCAATAACAAAACCACGATGGCGATCCACCGCCACCACGCCAAGGTTGGGCACCAGGGTGGTGAATGGGTAATCTGCGACCTTGGGGCGGGCCTGGGAAACCGCGCGAATAAAGGTGGATTTACCGGCATTGGGCATGCCCAGCAGGCCCACATCGGCAATCACCTTCAGCTCCAGGCGCAGGTCTTTGCGCTCGCCTTCAGAACCCGGGCTGGTCTGGCGAGGAGCACGGTTAACGCTGGATTTGTAGCGGGTATTGCCCAGGCCGTGAAAGCCGCCCTGGGCCACTTTGACCCGCTCGCCGACGTGAGTCAGGTCACAGATCACCTCTTCGGTGTCGTTATCCACCACGGTGGTGCCTACGGGAACTTTCAGTTCGATATCGTCGCCCTTGGCGCCGGTGCAGTTACGCCCCCGGCCAGGCTCGCCGTTCTTAGCCTGGTAGTGCTTTTGATAACGGTAATCCACCAGGGTATTGAGGTCGTTGTCAGCAATCACGTAGATGCTGCCGCCGTCACCGCCATCGCCCCCGTCCGGGCCACCTTTTTCAATAAACTTTTCCCGGCGAAAGCTCAGGCAGCCGTTGCCACCTTTGCCTGCTTGCACGGTAATGGTTGCTTCATCGACAAACTTCATTAGTTGACTCTCTGTGAGCATCCTCGCTCCATCCGTCAGCGGGCGCTTTTGGCTCAATTGATCGGAGGAATAATCAGGATG
>JAQFVO010001132.1 GCA_027942505.1 Endozoicomonas sp.
TGGTCCGGGCTTTGCCGGCGTTGAACGGCGAGTTGGTCCGGGGGGAGCTGCAAAATGGCTGGCGCTTTGAGAATGTGCGCTGGCAAGACCCGCAGGTAGCCTTTACCGCCAGCGCAGTAACCCTTGACTGGCAACCGGTGAGGCTGCTGACCACGCTGTTTTCTACCCGGGAGCTGCCAGTGCAATTACTGGCGGTTGAGGGGGGGCGGTTGACGGTTCATCCGTCGCAGGAACAGACAGAACCGGCAAATACCAAGCTTGATATACCGCTTGCGCTGGAGGTACAACGGTTAGATATCATCGATTTCCAGTTTGCCACTACCGGCACTGATGTTGCCCTGGGATCTTTGTCAGCAAGTGTTCGCTTACAAGATAACCGTTTGCACATTCAGCAGGTGTTGGCAGATAACCTGATGGTACAGCTGGCGGCAGCAGATGATAACCCGCCCGCCAGTAAAGCGCCTGCCAGTATTGATCTGTCATCCATCCGGCTGCCAACGGTTAACCTGCCACTGCCCATAGAACTCGATCAGTTAACGCTTACCAATGCTCAGTATCGACAGGGTGAAATCAGTGAGGAGATCAGGCAGTTCACTCTCGGTTTCCACTGGCAGGGAACCAGGGTCAGCCAACTGCGCGTGGCGGTGCAGCAGGCGCGAGGCCATGCCCAGCTTAATGGCGACATAGATCTCACCGGTCACTATCCGTTGAATCTGAATGCCGAGGTCACTTTGCTGGATGATTTTGCCATGCCGGAACTGGCACCCCTGAAAGGACAGGCCCTGACAGTGCAAGCCTCCGATGATCTGGCCAGCCTTACCCTAAGCTGACCACCGAAGGAGCGGTGGATGCCTCTTTGCAAGGCCGCATTGGCCTTTTCGCCCCAGGTCTGCCGCTGAACCTGCAATTGCAATGGCCGCAGTTGGGCTGGCCACTGTCACAACCTCAGTTCACTGCCAGTGATGGTTCGCTGACGCTTGGCGGCACCATTAATGACTATCGTCTGGCCCTGGATACCGTGGTCAAGGTGGCGAAACAACCGGCCAGCCACCTGACGTTGCAGTCCTCGGGCACCCTTGAGCGGCTGACTGTGGATCAACTGTTACTGCGCCCGGACGATGCCCGTCAGTCTCTGTTGCTCACTGGCACGCTGGGCTGGCGCGACGGCATTCACTGGCAAGGTCAGGCGCAGCTGAGTCAGCTGGAGACAGCGCTGTGGCTGCCCACGGTACCCGGAGTACTCAATGGTCAGGTAAGTACTCACTTTGCTTTACAAGGGTCTCAGTGGCAACTGAACGTACCCGACCTGGATATAACCGGCACCGTGCACGATAAAAACCTGCGGGCCAGTGGTCGTCTTGAAGTCAATAACCGCATCGAGCCAGGAGCAGCCCTGCCGGTCAGTGTCAACGTGCAAAATCTGCATCTGAGTCTTGGCCAGAACCGGGTGGACATCAGTGGACAGATTGCCCGCCAGCTCTCTTTACAGGCCAAGGTAAATGCCCCGGCCCTGGCCGCCGTCTTGCCACAGTTGCACGGTGCTATTGAGGGAGACGTGCGTCTTGATGGCGACTATCAACAACCCAGCGTGTCTTTTTCGTTTGCCAGCCCGGTCATCGAGCTGCAGGAGGTTCGTGCCAGTGGCATCAAGGTTGCCGGTGAGCTGAGTAAAACGGAGCAAATCGCGGGTAATCTCAGGGTGCAGATTGATACCATCGATCAGGGCGGGGTAGAGGTGCGCGACTTGTTACTGACCGCCAGCGGCGATGAGCGTCAGCACAGGGTTGCCCTGCAGACCGAGGGGGAGCCGGTCAACCTGCAGCTGCTGATCAATGGGGCCTGGCTGGGCCGGAAAAAGGGGCTGTGGCAAGGTGAGCTGGCCAGTGCTGCCATCGGTACGCCCATCGATCGCTGGTCGCTGGTCAAGCCTCTGGCAGTGACTGTGGATGCCGCTGGTGAGGCTACTTTGTCTGATCAGTGCTGGCAGGCCGGGAAGGCGAAGCTGTGTGTGGACGCCACTGAGGTGTCCCCCGGGGCCGGCACTGCCCGCGTTCAGTTATCCGACTTCCATCTTGCCAGCCTGAAACCGTTTTTACCC
>JAQFVO010001165.1 GCA_027942505.1 Endozoicomonas sp.
TACAATCGAGATACAATAAGAAATGTGACCTGTGTACTATCAACAGTTCCCACGCAATTGGTCGAACTCAACCCGAAATTATGAGAATCATGTAATCTTAGCCACCATTAACATAAACTGAACGTAACAATAGGTGTCTTGACGACATTTGTGCAAGATATTCCTTTGGCTTAGAAGAGTTCCTTCTTATCATCAGTGAAAACTGGAAGAGATGCTTATTAAGATGACAATGGCAATATCCAGCACCGGACCGTCGTTACTGCCATGAATGGTCAGGGTAATGTCGTGGCTGGTGCCATCCACCGACTGGATGGTGATGCTATCCATCAGTGTCTCGCCATCGCCCAGCGCCTGAATGGCCGCCTGACTGCTGCTGGCCGTGTAACTCCAGGCGCCTGCCGCATCGAGGGTGACGGAACCGTACAGGCCGCTGTAATTGCCCGCGCTGAACTGGGATTCGCCACTGTCAGGGTCGTTGATGCTCAGCGTGCCGTTAGCCGTTAGGGAGGCGGCGCTGTCCTCAGTGACTGAGCCGCTATCAGCACCGCCAATCACCGCTGCTTCCTGTTGGTCTGCAACAGAAATGATGGCTATCTCATCGCTGTATGCACCGGTCGCATCGGTGACCCTGACCTGCAGTTGGTGGCTGCTGGCACCCTCATAATCCAGCGCAACGGCCGCAGTGATGACACCGGTACTCGCATCAATGGCAAAGCGGCCACCGGCGTCGTCAACAAGGCTGAAGGTCACGGCATCACCGTCCGGGTCTGCCGCATACACTTGACCAACGATCGTACCTGGCTGTGCGTTTTCAACTACCTGCTGGCCGATCATCAGGGTCTTTTGGTAAATATCCGAATCGCCACCCTGGTTGCCACTCCAGACCACCTTGACGGAGCCGTCAGCCAGTTCGATGATGGCCGGGGCCTGCTGGTTGCCGGTGGTGGTGTCGTTGACCTGTATCGGTTGACCCGCCACGCTGCCGTCACTGTTGAACAGTCGGCTGTAAACGCCTTCACCGTCGGCATCGGCAGCCACAAACGTGGCCATAAAGCCATCACCAATGGCTGTCAGCTGTACACCGGTACCGCTGTCACTGATGGCAAAGGCGCTGTCGCGCAGGGTGCCATCGCTGTTCCAGAGCTGCACGTTCCACGTACCGTCACTTTCGTAGCTGGTCGCCAGGGTACCATCACTGAGCTCTATCACTTTGGTGAGATTGTGGGTGTTGCTGTCAACGCTGGCCGGTGCACCACCAAACGAAACCGGTCCGTGAACAGTGTTACCACTGGCATCGACTATTTGCAGTCGGCCGCTGTCGGTGGCTGTCCGGTCTTCACGCCAGGTTATGGCGAAGCCGCCGTTATCGAGGGCCGCTATATCGGGTGGTGTCCACTGTGAGCTGGTTGCGTTGGCAATGACGATGTTGTTTTCGGGGTCACCGGACTCATCAAAGGTGCGAACCCTGATCGGGTTGGGATCCGAGGCAACATCCACCAGGGAGATGGCGTAGCGATTACCGCCCAGGGCAGTAATATCAGAAACCTGGTCATTCAGTTGCGAATAGTTCTGATCACTGGTCAGGGCAGTGCCGTCAGCACTGAAGAAACGTACCTTGTCCCTGGTCCACGAGCCGCTTTCGTGGTGCGACCAGTTGACGGCGAAGTTGCCGTTGTCGAGAACTGCCACACTCGGTGACTGGAACTCTTCAGCGCCGGAAGTAACGGTGGCACTGACCTGAAACTCCCCACCTTCGGGATTGCCGGCAGCGTCGTAGCGCTGGGCCATCACCATGTCCTGGCCACTGTCATCAGAGATCCAGGTAACGATATG
>JAQFVO010001169.1 GCA_027942505.1 Endozoicomonas sp.
GAAGGACACGAAGAGCACAAAGAAGAGCTTTTCTTTTCCTTTGTGCTCTTCGTGTCCTTCGTGGTTCGAGGCTTTTAAGCTTTTTGCAACAACCTCAGAGCGTAAAAATATTCTGTGGCCAGCACAGGTGACAAAGCAGCTTGAAAGGTGACGGCAGACACCTGATACAAGCCTTTTTTTATCCATAGTTTTATATAAAACAATAGGTTATAAAATTATCCGGGACTGTTAATGACCCTCAAGAAACAGCTCACGGCCAATAAGCATGCGGCGTATTTCAGAAGTCCCGGCCCCAATCTCGTAAAGCTTGGCATCCCGTAACAGTCGCCCGGTGGGGTAGTCGTTGATATAACCATTACCACCGAGAATCTGAATGGCGTCAAGCGCCATGGCGGTGGCCTGCTCGGCACAGTAGAGAATGACGCCAGCGGCATCCTTGCGGGTGGTTTCGCCCCGGTCACACGCGGCGGCCACCGTGTAAAGGTATGCTTTGCAGGCATTCATTTGCGTGTACATGTCGGCCAGTTTCCCCTGTATCAGCTGAAATTCACCAATGGCCTGGCCAAACTGCTGGCGCTGGTGAATGTACGGAAGAACCACATCCATGCAGGCCTGCATGATGCCGGTGGGGCCACCGGCAAGGACTACCCGTTCATAATCCAGCCCGCTCATCAACACTTCTACACCACCATTGAGGGTGCCAAGAATATTGCTGGCAGGTACCGGGCAATCTTCAAACACCAGCTCACCGGTGTTGGAGCCGCGCATGCCCAGTTTGTCCAGTTTTTGCGCACGGGAGAAACCGGGGAAATCCCGTTCAACGATGAAAGCAGTGATGCCGCGGGATTTTTTCTCCGGCGCGGTTTTGGCATAAATCACATAAGTGTCGGCGTCCGGGCCGTTGGTGATCCACATTTTGGTGCCGTTGAGGATGTACTGGTCGCCTTTTTTTTCTGCTCTCAGTTTCATGCTCACCACGTCAGAACCGGCCCCGGCCTCACTCATGGCCAGGGCGCCAACCGCCTGACCACTGACCAGCGCCGGCAGATACTGCTCTTTCTGGGCATCGGTGCCCATGCGGTAAATCTGGTTAACGCACAGGTTGGAATGTGCACCGTAACTGAGTCCAATGGCGGCCTGCGCTCGGCTGATCTCCTCCATGGCAATGACATGGGCTAGATAACCCATACCGGCACCGCCATACTTTTCATCGACCGTGATGCCCAGCAGACCCATGGCACCCATTTTCTGCCAAAGGTCGTCGGGGAATTGGTTGTCCTGATCAATCTGTGCCGCGCGCGGGGCGATTTCCCGGGCAGCAAACTGCCCGACTTGCTCTCTGAGCAGATCATTAGTCTGGCCAAGATTGAAGTTCAGTGCAGCGAACTGACTCATTGGGTGGCCCTCACTGTTGTTGTTTTTTGACAGTCCAGTGACCCGAGTATATTACTGTGGCTGGCTGGGGGAAATGGCTGAGACATGGTCCAAAAACCTGCAAACCTTACAAATATTGGAACAGGGAGGTGAACCTGGCCAGGAGGCTGTCACAAGAAGCATAAAAGCCTTGAACCACGAAGAACACGAAGGCCACGAAGGAAAAGAAAAGCTCTTCTTAGTGCTCTTCGTGTTCTTCGTGGTTCCCTTCTTTTCAGGGCCTTTTGCGACAGCGTCCCAGATGGGGGCTCGCGCAATCCCTGTCCACAATCACAGGGGTGAAAGAGCCTCCTCTCTCTGTCATCCCGCACATGGACTGCGCAAGAAGGGATTCAAGACTTGTGATTAAGAGATAGCCTGCGCGGCCCGGCCCGATAAGGCGGGTGGCGTCCCAAAATGTGGAAATTATTTAAAGACAACTCCTCACCGGGGATGATTTTCCCGGGCTGTTTGATGAGTTTCTTGAGCTGATCACTGCCTCAGTGATTGAACTTGGCGTGTCAAAACCGGTCCAAATTATCAGTCGGGCGACTTCGGCGCCAATACGGAAGTTAAATAACCGGTTGATAACAAAAATGGATAAGACCTCAAGCAGTCCCTTTTCTGCGTACTCAGATCTGAATGACGCTAATCGTGTAACCGTTGTCAACGCCCCTGGTCACTTTTATGGCCGGGAGACTGTAGCCTGTGCCTCGAATAATGTACTGGTTGCCAATGGTGCTCAGCCGGCGGCCATCGGTGCAACGCCTGAAGATCGGTTGAGCACTGGTGCCCGAACAGGCCTGTTTTATTTTGCCAATGATCCGGCCACCCGACAGGGGATCATTGACCAGCTGCGCCAGCAGTGTGGCCGTGTGGTTTGCATCAACAACTT
>JAQFVO010001178.1 GCA_027942505.1 Endozoicomonas sp.
TCTGGCGCTTTATGCTGCTGCTGTTTGTGATTGCCAGTGTTGTGGTGGTCGGCGCACACCTGATGGGCTTTGCCTGACGCGGCTATCAACTGCTCGCCGGTGCCACTGCAGATCCCCGATTTTACTTTTTCCTCAATTCAGCACTTCCGCCAGGGTGGGGGTGCTTTTGCCCCGTTCTTTCTCTCGTCTAAGCGACATAAGCTGTTTATCTACCTCGTCCTCATCAAGCGACTGACACTCAATGGCAAATAGTCGCAGTATGTTCTTTTTATTGGGCAAAGGGATCTCATTTTTCAGTGTGTCGGGGTCTTCGTGAGAGAGCAGTTCGGTAAACTTTTTGCGATACATGAACGCTTCCTCGATTTTCCTGGAATCGGATAACACCTTGGAATCAAGAAAAAAATCATTGCCCAAAAAGGTATTGACATGATCCCAGAATACACCGGATCCCTGGGCATAGAGCCAGCAAATTATGTTAATGATTTTCGGATCATGGATGCTTTTTACGATATTGAACGTCAGGATGTTGCGACCGGCATTATCAAGGCAATCCATGTCGATGATGCCCTGAGATAACCACTGCAAAGCACTCAAATGACAATACAAGTTTGCCCGTTGCAGCACGCTCTTTTTGTGGCGCATGTCGACATGTTCACCGTATAGCCATCGTACCGCGTCGAAGTGGTTGGCGTGGGCCGCGGCATCAAGGGCATTATCGCCATCGTCGTCGACCTCGTGCAGGTTAACTGATCTGGTGTGCAGCCATTGAACTGCCGGTAAATGTCCGCTACTTGCGGCGAGAAACACGGCGTTGCGGCCGTAATTGTTGTTGCTGTGCAGGTCGATACCTTGTTGCTCAGACCACTGCAACAGCTCAATATGCCCGGATGTAGCGGCCAGATGAACGAGATTATTGCCGTTCTCATCCTGCCCAGGTGAGGCGCCGTGCGACAACAACCACTGCGCGCAGGAGAGGTGCCCGTTCATGACCGCATGCATCAGGGCACTTCTCTGGTCTGAGTCCCGCTTGTTGAGGTCTTCATTTTGCTCATACAGGTACTCGATGATGTGTAAATGACCCGCTTCGGCAGCAATCATCAGGGCATTGCGCTGGCCCCTGTTCTCATGGTGGATGTCAACACCATGTTGCTCCAACCACTGCACCGAGGTCAGCGAGCCACATGCGCTGGCCAGGATGACAGCGTTATCGTGCCATGCATTGGTTGCGTCAATCTCGGCCTGGTTTTTGTAAAGCTCCTCGATGATATCCAGGTGTCCGCTGCTGGCAGCGTAGTGCACGGCATTGTATCCGTGCAGATCCACACAGTTGATAAAGGTGGAATCATCCCCGGACAGAAGTTTTACCAGGTCGTAGTTGCCGCTTTTGGCAGCCAGCATCAATGCCGTGATCTTGTCGTGGTTGCAGTTAGTCAGACAAGCTCCCAACGAGACCAACTGTTCGGCGGTCTTGATCTGCCCGGTGCGAGCAGCATACATCAGGGCGTCGCTACCCTTATTGTCAGTGTGCCCTCCCAGGGAGCCAACAAGAGCGTCATGGTCAATAAGCCACTGAACGATGTCGGTGTGGCCATGGGCGGCAGCCATCATGAGAGCGTCAGTACCATTGGCATTTCGGTGCTGTGGGTCCAGCCCGAGGCGATGGAGCCAGCTTATAGACGTCAGTTGACCGCCCAATGCAGCCAGGATCAGTAGTGAATTGCCCTTGGGCGTCAGCTCATGAATATCGATGTGATGTTCGTGCATGTGCGCCAGCAAGGGCAGGTTACCGGTCATTGCTGCCCGGGCGGCAATGGTCAGGTCATCATCTGGCCATTGAAACAGTGGGTCATTGTTGGGTTCCCACCAATTCCAGAAATGGGTTTCAGAGAATAGGTCATCGTCGTTTAGTTCGTGCCGCACATCGTCAGGCAGTGCCTGTAGTGTGTTTATTGGGCAGCACTGGCGTTTTTCCAACGGCGTTGATACGGTGCAGCCGGTTGTTGGTGATGCAGTCTGTGAGATGGTCAATTTTGGCGTTATGGCGTCATTATCACTGACACAAGCGCCAGGCGGCGGTGGAGAAACTGAATGAGTGGCAGATATTGTATCCATGACAGACCATATCAGGTGGTGGAGCGCCTTAGTAAAGCAGCTTTTCCTGACGTTGCCATCAACACCCTGAATAATTGCCAGGCATGACAGCCGCGTAGATTTACATATGGTTGTGAAGACAGGGTGAATTATAATCAATCCGATTAATGTCCCGCATCAGGTCCACCGGAACATGTCGAAAGGAACCGACCTACACGGTACTGCTTCAGGTCACTCCGGCATCAAGGAGCAGTCCCGGAAAAAACTGTCCAACATTGACCTCAAGCTTGAAGAGCGAGAGCTTCGCTGGCTTGAGAAAGTCGCCAGGGCGCCGCACCAGGAACCCTGGAGCCTGACCGTACT
>JAQFVO010001182.1 GCA_027942505.1 Endozoicomonas sp.
TGTTCATTGTCATCACCACGGTTGTTGAGTGCGGCTGTTTTATCACATTCAACTGACCGATTCACCCTGTTTAACAATAAGTATTTCCAGCTTTTGACACAGGTTTTATGCGCTATGAATTGAGCAAATCACTGATTGTCATCAATCGAACTTACTTGATATAACTCCAGCCATTCCCGCTGAACACACAATTCCTATCCAACGAACAGGCCATTCAGCCAACCGTTTTTCAAGGCCGAGCGAAAACAGGCTCGTTAGCCAGCCAGTTAATTCAGCAAGTTCAGAACACAGGATAAACAGGACTACAAATACTGCCTCACGTGGTATCGGTCACCAGCTGCTTCAGACAGACCCGTTTTTTATCAATAATTGCCGTGTACAGATCTTCCCAGCCATCAATAATAAACCAGTCAAACAAGCCCCGTACGGCCTGCCATAGCGCCTTTTTGGACTTCTTGACTTCAAGAGCCTGCTGGAAGAACTTGCAAGCCAGCTGCTCTACCTGGTTAATGAGGAAAGCGACGAATGTCAGACAGGCCAGATTGGTCGCCAAATGTTGCTTTCCATGCCCGTAGTTGTGTTCGAGATTGTAGTCCTGTGTTTTCAGCGTGTTAAACGTTTCGTTCTCAATTTTCCACTTAGCGCGGCCTCCTCGCATGACTTTTGCCACATTCTCCTGACTGAGTTGGATGTCAGTTATCCATGTGTTGACGTATTTATTGCCCTTTGGGTCAACTTCCACATATTCGAGATAGTTCACCAACGTCTCTTTATGAGACTTGTTGATGGGGACGCCGTTCACAAACCGGAACCAGTGTAGATACCCTTTCTCATCCGTGTACTGATAGCGCGATACCTTACCCGCCTTGTCCAGCTCATCGACGGACTCATAAAGCGAGGGATGAGAGGTGTCCTTTGCCACCATGATGAAGCTGTAGTCGTAGGATTTCACCAGCTTGATGGTAGGACCATCAGAATAAAGATCATCAAAATTCAGCACCAGCCTGAGGTGTGGGTGCTCTCTGGATATGTTTGCCAGCAGTCGCGTCAGTGCCGCCTTTTCGCAATCGTTCTTTGTCGCATCCACCTGCTGGATGATGGGTTCTGGCATCAGGGGAATCACTTCTTTTTTGCCGGGCTTTACCAGAGAGCAGGCCAGCAGCTGGTGATAATACTGGGGATTTTTACTGCCTGGCTTCTTCACGCAGCACTCCGGGCAGTGGATTTTTCCTGAGCTGAAATGCCCGGTGCCATCGATTGGCGCCAGGTACCCTTCGTCAAAATATTCAAACTGCCTGAGACGCCCGGAGCGCTGAACAAAAGCAAATATGCGGGTAAAAAACTTACGAAAATGGCGAGTTTCAATCGGGTCAAGCATTTCCCGAAGATAGGTATCGCAAGGGGCGCGGGTGACAAAGTAGGTCGATTTCAGGTTACGCAGGCCATCAGGGCATTTTACACAGTCTCGGTCAAACTGAAGCAATGACGGCTTTTTCAAGTGCATGACAGCAAGGCCGCTCATGATAGCGTCGTGAAGCGAGATCGAATCCGGACCGACCCTTTTGCGATAATCTGGGATTTTTGCAGCTTCTTTGGAAACGATGCTGATCAGTTTTTCGGCAACAGTTTTTCGCTTAGATGCTGGCATGGCAATACAACAACGGTCATTTGTAGGCGCGTAGTGTACACAAAAGTTTGCGATTTTCGAACAAGTTAGTGTCTCTGTAGGCCTTGATTTTGCTCGTCGTAATCAACTGAGCGGGAATTGCTGAT
>JAQFVO010001231.1 GCA_027942505.1 Endozoicomonas sp.
GATGCTCTTAAAAGTCTGCTGTCAGCCCTGAAAGAAGAGCAGGCTCTGTTGGCAAAAGAACATGGTCGTATGGTTCCGCTGGCCATCAAGATCGCTCCGGACATGACCGATGATGAGATCGCCTCTGTGGCCGCTGAACTGATGTCCTGGGAGCTTGATGGCGTGATTGCTACTAACACGACGCTGGACAGAGATTTGGTTAAAGGCTGTGTCAATGCTGAAGAGGCTGGTGGTCTTAGCGGTGCGCCGTTGAGCGATAAGTCTACAGCGGTGATTAAGCTGCTGGCTGGTGAGTTATCGAGTAAATTGCCCATTATTGGTGTTGGTGGGGTTATGGATGCCCGCACTGCTGCCGAGAAGGTCCGGGCCGGTGCCAGCCTGGTGCAGATCTATTCAGGCTTTATTTACAAGGGGCCAGAGCTAATTCGCGAAGCGGCAGAGGCTGTCTATTCTGTTGAATCGGGCAGCTGATGATGGGGGCACAGCAGGCGAACATGCCGACTGTGCCCAATGTCGTTTGATCAGGGGTTTTCAGGCAATCAGCGCATCCAGGGCTGACCGGTGGTGTGAGAAAAGTTACTCATTCGGTGCAGGTTGGAAATCCCCGTCATTCCTTCGAGGTTAGCAACCCAGCCTTCCCGCCAGCCGCCTAGCCACGACTGACGCAATTCCAGCTCCTTATGTGGACAGAGGTCCCTGGAGCGGCCAGACAAACCTACTTGGTATCCTTTATTAAAGGCTCTATCTGATTTATCCCTCTTGTGTCTTTTCAACATGATGATTGCCTCTTGCTGATCTGGTTTAAGTTTTGACCAAATCCGGAGCCTGTGTTGTGAAAACATTGAGAATTTTTTTAGTCCATAAAAGCTGATGCATAGTTTATTCAGGAATATCGATTAATGAGTACCGCCACACTGACGCTGTTTGCCAGCTGCCCCAAGGGGGTGGAGTCTCTGCTTGCCACCGAGTTGCAGGAGCTTGGTGCGCAGGATGTAACACCAACGGTGGCCGGTGTCAGTTTTGCTGGCACGCTTGAGCTGGCCTACCGGGTCTGCCTGTGGTCTCGTCTGGCCAGTCGTATTTTGCTGCGCATTGGGGAGGTCGATTGTGTCGATAAAAATGCCCTGTACCAGGGTGTGCAGTCTTTCGACTGGGACGAGCACCTTGATCGGGACAGCAGTTTTCGGGTGGATTTTAACGGCACTACGCCCGACATCAGCCATACGCGCTTTGGTTCACAGTTCGTTAAGGATGCCATTGTCGACCAGTTACGTGAGCGCCACGGCTGGCGGCCATCGGTAAGCAGCAAGCCCGATTTGCGTATCAATGTCCATGCCCGGGGAGAGACGGCATCTGTCGCCATTGACTTATCTGGTCAGAGCCTGCACGAGCGAGGCTATCGTCTGGAGGCCGGTGAAGCACCGTTGAAAGAGAATCTGGCTGCCGCCATTCTCTATCGGGCCAATTGGCCGGCAATGGCCCGGGAGGGAGCAACATTGCTGGACCCGATGTGCGGGTCAGCTACCTTTCTGATCGAGGGGGCGATGATGGCAGCGGATATCGCTCCTGGCTTGTTGCGGGTGCGCTTTGGTTTTGACAAATGGATGGGGCACATCCCGAAAATCTGGTTGCAACTGCTCGAAGAAGCTCGCCAGCGTCGTGTGGCTGGTCTGGCGGCAGTAAATACGACCATCATGGGTTATGAGGGTATAGGCAAAATTGTTGGTCGGGCGCGGGCCAATATTCAGCGGGCCGGGCTCGGCAAGTTGGTGACGGTGCATCAGCAGGAGCTGGCCAACCTGCAAGTGGCTGAGGATGTGACGCCTGGTCTGGTGATAGCCAACCCGCCCTATGGTGAGCGGATGGGGGATGAGGCCAGTCTGGTTTATCTTTACAAGCACCTGGGCGAAAAGATCAAGCAGCAGACGCCGGGCTGGCAGGCGGCTATTTTCACCTCTTCACAGCCGCTGGCCCGCAGTCTGGGTATGGGGCCGCGCAAAAGTTACACCCTGTTTAATGGCGCATTGTCGTGCAAATTGTTTTTGTATGATGTGCGTGAGCGCCAGGCTGATAGCTCTCTGGCCAATCCGGAGCGCGCTCCTGATCTTGCTTTCAAAGCCAGTACGCCCGGTGGCGAGATGTTTGCCAATCGTCTGAAAAAAAACCTGAAACAGCTGGGTAAATGGGTAAAAAAAGAGGCTATTGACTGTTATCGCCTGTACGACGCCGACATGCCGGAATATGCCGTGGCGGTCGATGTTTACCGGGACTGGGCTCACGTTCAGGAGTACGCTGCGCCCAAGAGCGTTGACGAAGGCAAAGCCCATCAGCGTTTACTCGAAGCGTTGGAAGTGATTCCAGGAGTGTTGGGTATTCCTGAAGAGCAAGTGGTGTGTAAACGCCGTGAGCGGCAATCGGGTAAACGACAGTATGAGAAGCTTGAGCGCTCTGAGCAGATGCTTGAGGTTACTGAAGGTAAGTGTCGTTTGTTGGTAAACCTGAAAGATTACCTCGACACCGGGCTGTTCCTGGATCATCGTAAAATGCGCCTGCGGATTGCCCGCGAAGCAGCCGGGAAGGACTTTCTCAATCTCTTTTGTTATACCGGCACAGCTACAGTACATGCGGCCCTCGGTGGCGCAGCAAGTACCACCAGTGTTGATCTGTCCAACACCTATCTGGGCTGGGCTGGCAAAAATCTGGCGTTGAATGGTCTGGTTGATCGCAAGCACCGATTGGAGCAGGGTGACTGTTTGCAGTGGCTTAAGCAGGATACTCGGCAGTATGACTTGATCTTTATGGACCCGCCGACGTTCTCAAACTCCAAGCGTATGCGCGGCGTGTTCGATGTGCAGGAAGCTCATGTGGAACTGATTACCCGGGCCATGGCCAGGCTGAAACGCGGTGGGATGCTTTATTTTTCCAACAACTTCCGTCGTTTTCAGTTGGCTGAGTCGCTGAAAGAGATGTTCACGGTTGAGGAGATCACTTATGACACGGTTGATCGGGATTTTCAGCGTCGCCCGCAAATTCATCGTTGCTGGCGTTTGACGCGACCCTGAACCGCGAATATGCCCTCTTATTCAGGCAGAGTCGTAAGGTGGTGACACCCTTCGACTCGCGCTGGTACTACAGGTTTACAGTTCGCTGGCGCCGTCGGATGCACGACAGACGTAGATATCTGCACTCAGACCGTTCGAACGCTGTGGGTAGTGCTGCTCTACGGCCTGTTTAACTGCAACTACCTTATCTTGCGGCACCAGAGCTACTACACAGCCACCGAAGCCGCCACCGGTCATACGTACGCCACCTTCACTGCCAATGACATTCTTGACGATCTCAACAATAGCGTCGATGGCCGGCACAGTGATTTCAAAGTCATCGCGCATGGAGGCGTGGGATCGCGCCATCAGCTCACCCATAGCCACCAGGTCGCCCACGGCCAGCACTTCGGCAGCTGCCTCGGTGCGGTCATTTTCAGTCACTACGTGACGGGCACGGCGGAAGGTCAAATCGTCCAGATCGCCTTTGGCCGCTTCCAGTTGGGTCAGGGTGATATCACGCAGGGCCTTGACGCCAAAGTATTTTGCCGCAGCTTCGCACTGTTCACGACGAGTGTTGTATTCACTGTCGACCAGCCCACGTTTAACGTTGGAGTTGATAATCACTACGGCAGCACTTGTTGGAATAGACACCAGTCGTGTGTCCAGAGAGCGGCAGTCCAGCAGCATGGCGTGGTCTGCTTTGCCGCAGGCGGAGATCATCTGGTCCATAATGCCGCACTTGCAACCGACAAACTCATTCTCTGCCTGCTGGCCAATCAGGGCCAGCTCCTTCAGGCTGACATCCAGTCCGGCCATGCGGGTCAGTGTCAGGCCGGTGACCACTTCCAGACAGGCAGAGGAGCTCAGGCCAGCGCCCTGAGGCACGTTGCCGATGATGGCGATGTTCACGCCCTTGAGGTCCATGCCTTTTTCCAGCAAAACCGTAGCCACACCACGCACGTAGTTGCTCCAGAATGCCTCTTCGCTGTGGGCAATTGGCAGGGACAGTTCAAATTCAGATACCTGGCCGTCAAAGCTGTGCGCGGTGGCAACCACTTTCCGGTCATCTCTTGGTGAACCAGCAATCATGGCCTGGTAATCAATGGCGCAGGGCAGCACGAAGCCGTCGTTGTAGTCGGTGTGCTCACCGATCAGGTTGACCCGGCCGGGGGCCTGGAAAAAGTGTGTTGGCTGGTGGCCGAACGTGTTGGTGAACAGGTCGGTCAGTGTTTGTTTCTGGCTCATCATTCTTTCCGCTTCAGTTTTGTTCGAGATAGTGAGTGTCTGGCAGTTCACGCAGCCTGGCAGCGGCCTGCTCAGCAGTGAGATCGCGCTGGGTTTCGGCCAGCATTTCAAAACCCACCATGAATTTTCGTACCGTCGCTGATCTGAGCAGCGGTGGATAGAAGTGTGCGTGCAGTTGCCAGTGACTGTCGTCTACCAGTGCCTCGCCAGGATGACAGGGAGCACCATGCCAGCCCATGGAGTAGGGGAATGAGGTCTGGAACAGATTGTCATACCTGGTCGTCAGTTGTTTCAAAATGGCAGCCAGTGCGTCGCGTTCTTCACTGCCGAGTTCTGGCATACGCAACACATGATGTTTGGGCAGTAGCAGGGTCTCAAAAGGCCAGGCTGCCCAGTACGGTACAACGGCGATCCAGTGTTCGTTTTCCACCACGGTGCGCTCACCGGATGCGGATTCCTGACGGGCATACTCAACCAGCAGATTGACGCCTTTGTCCTGCTGCCATTGGCGCTGGTTGTCGTCTTCTTTACGGGCTTCGTTGGGCAGGAAGCTGCTGGCCCAGATCTGTCCGTGGGGGTGTGGGTTGGAGCAGCCCATGACGGCGCCTTTGTTTTCAAACAGCTGGATCCAGGGGTATTTTTCCCCCAGTTCAATCACCTGTTCGGCCCAGGTGTCCACCACTTTGCGAATCTCCTGCTCAGACAGCTGGGGCAGGGTTTTGCTGTGGTCGGGTGAAAAACAGATAACCCGCGCCTCACCACGGGCCGTGCTGCTCTGGAACAGCTCAGAGCTGCTGGTGGCCTCCGGGGTGTCCGTCAACAGGGCCGGGAAATCGTTAGGAAAAATGAACGGGTCGGTGTAGTCCGGATTACGATCACCGGTAATGCGCTCGTTACGCGGACACAGATAACATTCTGGATCATGCTGAGGGCGCACGTCAGAAGCTGTCTTTTCCACCTGACCCTGCCAGGGGCGTTTGGCACGGTGCGGTGATACCAGTACCCAGTCGCCAATCAATGGATTGAAGCGGCGGTGTGGGTGATCGACTGGATCAAATTGGCTCATTGCTGAACAACCTTAAATAATCAATGAATGCGTTACTGGTTAAAACCGTTGGGGTTTTGTGACTGCCAGCGCCAGGTGTCACAAGTCATATCGTCGACGGTGCGGGTTGCTTTCCAGCCCAGCTTGTCCTCGGCAAAGGCGGGGTCGGCGTAGCACTGGGCAATATCACCCGGACGACGGGGCTGGATGGCATACGACAACTGTTTATTGCAGGCCTTTTCAAAGGCATGGAGCATGTCCAAAACGCTGTTGCCGTTGCCGGTGCCCAGGTTGTAGGTATGCACACCGTGGTCGCTCCAGTGGGTTTTCAGCGCCGCCAGGTGGCCAAGGGCCAAGTCAACCACATGAATATAGTCGCGTACGCCTGTGCCGTCTGGTGTCGGGTAATCATCACCAAACACGTTCAGTTGTTTCAGTTTGCCCACGGCAACCTGGGCGATGTATGGCATCAGATTGTTTGGAATACCGCTGGGGTCTTCCCCTATCTGGCCCGACTCGTGGGCGCCTACCGGGTTAAAGTAGCGCAGTATGCTGAAGTTCCAGCGCGGGTCTGAAATGGAGGTGTCACGCAGAATCTCTTCCACCATAAACTTGCTGCGCCCGTATGGGTTGGTGACACGGCCAACGGGAAAGTCCTCTTTGATGGGAACTTCATGGGGATCGCCGTATACGGTTGCCGAAGAGCTGAACACCAGGTGGCGCACGTCATACTCTTCCATTACTTCCAGCAGTTTCACTGTGCCACTGACGTTATTATCGAAATACGACAGTGGAATTTGCGTCGACTCACCCACGGCCTTCAGGCCGGCAAAATGAATAACCGCTTCGACCGCGTGGGCGGCAAATACTTTACGCATGGCTTGCTGGTCGCGGATATCGACGGGGTAAAACGCCAGCTCCTTGCCGGTCAGGTTCTTAACGCGGTGCAAAGCTTCTTCGTGGCTGTTGCAGAGGTTGTCGACAACCACCACATCGTAGCCGGCGTTGAGTAGTTCCAGACAGGTGTGGCTGCCAATGTAGCCGGCGCCTCCGGTGATCAGGATGCTCATGGTCTGCCTCGTTCAGGTAGTAATAAAGCCAATCAGTTGGTGGCCATTGTAGGGAGAGTGGTGCAGCGGTTTCTTTAACGGTTTTTTACCGGTTTTTCCCAAAAACAAAGATTTTATCAGCAACAACCGCTATTATGCTGGCCGTTTACCTTAAATCGGTTGTTTGTCGGGTTCAACAGGGCGGGATTAAGTCTCGTCATTGTGGGCCTGTCGCTGAGAGAATATCCATAGTGGCGATGCACTGTATATCACCGATCAAAAACGGCTCGGGTACCGAAGGGGTGTTGCCCATGCCTGGCTCGTTTTCTGATATCCAGGGCGATATTTTTTATATCGAAAACCGGGCCCCCTATATTATGGACAGTGGTCATGTACATGGCCATGTGGAGTTGAATTATCTGCTGGGTTGTTCCGCTACCTATCTGGTCAATGGTCGTGAGCGGCACATTCCTGAGCACCGCCTGGCCATTTTCTGGGCCAATATGCCGCACCGGCTGGTGGCGCTTGAAGGGCAGGGGCAACTCTATAATCTTTACATTCCTCTGCCTGAGTTTTTGCAGTGGCCTTTGGCGGATAAACTTCGTCAGGAGGTAATGACCGGGTATATCGCCCTGGCCCGTGCTGATCACGATTATCTGCTGGTGCGCTTGCAGCGCTGGTGTGAGGATTTTCAAAGCGATAACCCGGAGCTGAAGGAGATTATCCTCGGTGAGCTGGCGCTGTTATTAAAACGGGTCAGCCTGTTGGGTTGGGATTATCCGGAGTGTGCTGGTTGTGGTGATCATCTGGCGGCGCCAACCGGCGGCTCCCGGCTTAAAGGGGCACACCATGTGTCGGCCATGGTGCGGTTTATCGGTGAAAACCTGCATCGACCCATTTCCACCGCCGATGTGGCATTTCACCTTGGCCTGCACAAGAACTACACCACC
This sequence comes from Endozoicomonas sp., assembly GCA_027942505.1. Lineage (GTDB taxonomy): Bacteria > Pseudomonadota > Gammaproteobacteria > Pseudomonadales > Endozoicomonadaceae > Endozoicomonas. The sequence goes on from JAQFVO010001231.1 coordinate 7,334, forward strand.
AATTTGTTCAGCGGGGTAATGGGGCTTTCCATCAAGCAGTACCTGCAGTTCCAGCGCCTGCAAAAGGCTCAGCTGTTGTTGCTCAATGGCGAGCGGCCCATTGCTGACATTGGCTTTGCCTGCGGTTTCAGTTCACTCAGCCGTTTTTACGAGGCATTTCAGCGCTATTTTGGTATGCCGCCCGGGCAGTTTCGCAAGAAATTGCGGTAATTGACCGCCAACGAACCTATTAAGTAAACGACAGTGTTTTAAAATCAAAGAACAGTAAAGTCGGCGGGACTCTCTGTCCTGATATGGCATAATGCCACTCATGTCCTAACTGATGAATCCTCTCTTCTGACTCAAGAAGATCAGGTATAACTGGCAGAATGAATGTTTAGACCTTTACCCATTTTTATCGGTTTGCGCTACACCCGTGCAAAACGACGGAATCATTTTATTTCCTTTATCTCTGGCACCTCCATGATCGGTCTGACGCTGGGGGTTTCGGTTCTTATCATTGTCCTGTCCGTGATGAATGGCTTTGATCGGGAGCTTAAGCAGCGTGTGCTGGGTATGGTGCCTCATGCCACCATCACCGCTGCCAGTGGCGGCATCGACCAGTGGCAGACACTGGTTGAGACCATTTCTGAACAACCGGGGATCGAGGCGGCAGCGCCGTTTGTTGATGCCCAGGGCATGCTGACCAATGGTGATCAGGTTCGTGGGGCGTTGTTTTACGGGATTGATCCTGAGTATGAACAAGACGTTTCCATCATTGCTGATCATATGACGCAGGGGAGTCTGGATGATTTGCGCCCCGGCAAATTTGGTATTTTGCTGGGTGAGCTTCTGGCTAACTACCTGAATGTTGGTGTCGGGGATAAGGTTACCATGATTCTGCCCGAGGCAAGCGTTAACCTGGCCGGGGTATTGCCGCGACTGAAGCGGTTTACCGTGGTGGGTACTTTTTCGGTGGGTGCTGATGTGGATGGCAACCTTGCTTATACCAATCGGGAGGACCTGGCCCGTTTCTTACGCGTGCCTGAAGGGGTGACCGGTATTCGCCTGAAGATGAACGATCTGTTTGCCGCCCCGCGGCTGGCCTGGGATGTGGCCATCTCTCTGCCAGGGCGCTACTACGTGCAGGACTGGACACGTACTCATGGTCGTCTGTTTCAGGCAATCCAGATGGAAAAGACTATGGTTGGCTTGCTGCTGACCCTGATCATAGCGGTGGCAGCCTTTAATATTGTCTCCACGCTGGTGATGGTGGTGACCGACAAGCAGGGCGATATTGCCATTCTCAGGACGTTTGGCGCTAGCCCGAGAATGATTATGGGTATTTTTATGGTGCAGGGGGCCTTGATCGGGGTGATCGGGACCTTTCTGGGGATCACTCTGGGCATTATCGGGGCGCTGAATGTGTCTGCCATTGTTGGCGCTCTGGAGCGTTTTTTAGGGATTACCTTTTTGAGCCCCGACGTCTATTTCATCAGTTATTTACCCTCAGAGTTAATGTGGCAGGATGTGGCGGTTATCGGTGTATCAGGGCTGCTGATGAGTTTTGTGGCAACACTCTACCCGGCCTGGCGGGCCTCCAGAACCCAACCTGCGGAAGCCTTGCGTTATGAATAGTAGTGAAAAAACGACTGATAGTGCCGCGCAGCCAGGTATCGGCAAGGCCGTGCTGGAGTGTCGTAACTTGACCAAGGTGTTTCTTGAAGGGCGGGAGGACCTGCAGGTGCTCAAAGGGATCGACCTGCTGGTTAGCCCTTCTGAGCGGGTAGCCGTTGTTGGCTCGTCAGGCTCGGGCAAAACCACGTTATTGCAACTGCTGGCTGGTCTGGACTCGCCTTCCAGTGGTGAGGTGGTGCTCTGTGGGCAGCGTTTGGTCAGCGTTTCCGAGCAGCAGCAGGGCGAACTGCGTAATCGTCACCTGGGTTTTGTTTATCAGTTTCATCATCTGTTGCCGGAGTTTAATGCCCTGGAAAATGTCGCCATGCCTCTGTTATTACGGGCTGAAGTTTCGGTGAAAGCGGCACGCAGCAGGGCGCAGGATATGCTGGAGATGGTGGGTTTGTCAGCACGGACTTCGCACAAACCGGCCGAGCTCTCTGGTGGTGAGCGACAGCGAGTTGCTATTGCCCGTGCCCTGGTGGGCAGTCCTGACCTGGTACTGATGGATGAGCCAACAGGCAATCTTGATCCCCATACAGCCGGCCGTATCCATGAGCTGATGGACTCGCTCAGCAGGCAGCTGACCACCAGTTTTATTGTCGTTACCCATGATCTGGACTTTGCCAGACAGATGGACAGAGCACTACGCCTGGAGGATGGCTATTTAGTTGCGGTCTGATCGATATTGGGTGTCAGCTCGCCCAGTCAGGGCGAGCAGTTGGCAAAAAGATTCCCACGAGCCCTGTTTGTGCTTTTCACTAATTCTAAATAATTATATAAATACACGTTTGGATAACTTTACTGCCTTACCCACCTTTACTGATTGATCTCAAACATAATAATTGACTGTTTTACTCAGGTATTTCATAATTCACTTGTCAGGACAAAATTCATATCAATTTTGTCGCTGGATTCGTAACCAGCAATGACGAACGTAACTAGCCCCGCTGATGAGAACGATTACTCTGCCCGACTAGCTTGAGAGACCCTGTATGAGACTAACCACCAAAGGACGCTATGCGGTAACCGCCATGCTGGATTTAGCGCTTCACGCTGACCAGGGGCCGGTCTCTCTGGCCGACATATCGGACCGCCAGGGGATCTCGCTCTCATACCTGGAACAGCTGTTTGCCAAGCTGCGTCGCGGTGACCTGGTCCATAGTGTTCGCGGGCCTGGCGGCGGTTACCGGCTGGGTCGTGCCAGCAGTAACATTTTCGTAGCACAGGTGATCGACGCTGTTAATGAGTCCGTAGACGCGACAAGGTGCAGAGGGGCTAGAGGGTGCCAGCAAGGGGTGACTTGCCTGACTCACCATCTGTGGCAGGACTTAAGCGATCAGATTCACTCCTTTCTCGGCGGGATCAGTCTTGCCGACCTGGTGGCACGCAGGGAAGTGCAGAGTGTTGCTCTTCGTCAGGATGGGCAGCAAGACAACAAGATTGCTATCGACACTGTTTTGTGAAGATTCTGCCTGGTGACCGGGATAGTGAGGATTAACAGCGAACCTCACGAAACAGTAACAGTATGTTGAGGCATGATGAATTTACCCCTTTGTCGATCAAGGATTTTACGCGGACTGATCGCCTGGAGACGCAGCAAATGAAATTACCTATTTATCTCGATTACTCTTCAACAACGCCGGTTGACCCGAGGGTAGCTGAAAAGATGATTCAGTGCCTCTCCCCTGAAGGTAATTTCGGTAATCCGGCTTCCCGATCTCATGTCTTCGGCTGGCGCGCGGAAGAGGCGGTAGAAGAAGCCCGCCGACAAGTGGCAGATCTGATTGATGCTGACCCTAGAGAGATTGTCTGGACGTCCGGTGCTACCGAGTCAGATAACCTGGCCATCAAGGGTGCAGCCAACTTTTACAGCAAGAAAGGGCGACATATCGTTTCCTCCCGCATTGAGCATAAGGCTGTGTTGGACACCTGCCGTCAGCTTGAGCGCGAAGGTTATGAAGTGACGTACCTGGAGCCGGATCGTGACGGCCTGATCACTCCGGAAATGGTCGCCAGTGTGCTGCGTGATGACACGACGCTGGTCAGCCTTATGCACGTTAACAACGAGATCGGTGTGATCAACGACATCGCCGCCATTGGCGAGTTAACCCGGGCGCGCAAAATTATTTTCCACGTTGATGCGGCGCAGAGTGCCGGTAAGATCCCTCTGGATATGGAGTCCATGAAGGTTGACCTGCTGTCAATTTCTGCCCACAAGCTCTATGGTCCGAAAGGTATCGGTGCTCTCTACGTGCGCCGTAAGCCCCGTGTGCGTCTGGAAGCGCAAATGCACGGCGGTGGCCATGAACGCGGTATGCGTTCAGGAACGCTGCCTACCCACCAGATTGTCGGACTAGGCGAGGCTTGTCGTATTGCTGCCGCTGAGATGGATGGCGAACGGGCACGAGTGGAGAAGCTGAAAGACCGTCTGTTGAGCCAGATTGCCGACCTGGAAGAGGTGCATATCAACGGCTCTCTGGAACAGCGCGTGCCAGGGATCCTGAACATCAGCTTTGCTTATGTGGAAGGGGAGTCGCTGATGATGTCTCTGAAGGATCTGGCTGTCTCATCAGGTTCTGCCTGTACCTCGGCCAGCCTTGAGCCTTCCTACGTATTGCGGGCGCTGGGCCTGAGTGATGAACTTGCCCACAGCTCCCTGCGCATCAGCCTGGGCCGTTTCACCACAGAGGCGGAGGTTGATCATGCGGTGGCGGAAATCCGTGAAGCGGTATCGAAGCTGCGGGAACTGTCACCCCTTTGGGATATGTACAAAGATGGCATCGATCTCAGCCAGGTTGAATGGGTTGCACACTGAAATTTAGCTGAAGTTAGCTTATGGCATGACTTCAAAGGAGAGCGACATGGCTTACAGCGACAAGGTAATTGACCACTACGAAAACCCCCGTAATGTCGGCAAGCTGGATCAGAGTTCGCAGCATGTCGGCACCGGTATGGTAGGTGCACCGGCCTGTGGCGACGTGATGCGTCTGCAGATTCAGGTCAACGATGAGGGCGTGATTGAAGACGCACGCTTCAAAACGTATGGCTGCGGTTCGGCCATTGCGTCAAGCTCTCTGGCTACTGAGTGGATGAAAGGCAAAACGCTGGAAGAGGCAGCCACCATCAAAAACTCGGATATTGCCGAAGAGCTGGCCCTGCCTCCGGTGAAGATCCACTGCTCAGTCCTGGCTGAAGATGCCATCCGGGCAGCTATTGACGACTACCGGTCAAAACAGAAGCAGGACGATGCGGCCTCTGCTGCCTGACACCGTGGAGTGCTTGATGCACGACAGATGATCAGCCTCCGGGAGGCTGTTTTTGTGCCGGGGCGTCAACCGGCTGATAATGGAGTATTTAATGGCAATTACGGTAACCGCAGCAGCCGCCGGTCATATTAAAGGGCAGTTATCACAACGAGGCCGGGGACTTGGCATCAGGCTGGGCGTACGCACCTCAGGCTGCTCCGGCATGGCCTATGTGCTGGAATTTGTCGATGAGGCTGATGAGGGTGATGAGGTCTTTGAGGACAACGAAGTAAGCGTATTTGTTGACCCCAAGAGTCTGGTGTACCTCGATGGTACCGAGCTCGATTTTGTCCGTGAAGGGCTGAACGAAGGCTTTAAATTCAACAACCCGAATGTGGCCAGCGAGTGTGGTTGCGGTGAAAGCTTTAATGTGGATGCCGATGCCGACGAGGAAGCGCTGCCCTGATCCGATCCCGAACATCTTTATCGGCCCGAGTGGTAGCCACCCTCGGGCCTTGTTTGTTTAAGCGGTGCCCGTTGCCAGCAGGCACTCACTGACCTGGGAATTGCTTATATCGTGGTTGATTTAACCCAAAACTATTTCGAGCTCTTTGCTCTGCCCGTTTCCTGTCAGATCGACCAGCAACAGCTGGCCAGCCAGTACCGGGCTCTGCAGCGGGCAGTGCACCCCGATCGGTTTGCCGTTGATAGCGAGCGGCAACAACGTTTGTCGGTACAGTACGCCTCTTTTGTTAACGAAGCGTTCAATACCCTGAAGCAGCCTCTGTCCAGGGCCATCTATCTGCTCAGACTGGCCGGTCGTGACGTGGATATGGAGCGCAATACCGTTATGGATGCCCAGTTTCTGATGACCCAGATGGAGCTGCGTGAAGAGGTCTCTGAACTCAAAACGCAGGCCAATCCCGAAGCAGAGTTGGAGCGGCTGATGGCCCAGGTCGATGGCGATATCACCGCCTGCCTGACCAGCTTTGAACAACATTGGCACGCGCAAGAGCTGGAGCAGGCAGAAACGATTGTCAGACAGATGCAGTTCATGGTAAAGCTGACGGCTGAATTGGCGCAGCTGGAATCCGAGTTGCTGGACGGCGAGCAAGAAAGAGATTGATATGGCGTTACTGCAAATTTCCGAGCCGGGACAGACTCCTGAACCACATCAGGCCAAACGGGCAGTAGGCATTGACTTGGGCACCACCAATTCGCTGGTTGCCACTGTCCGCTCCGGTGTTGCTCAGACACTGGCCGATTTAGACGGCGAACATATCCTGCCCTCAGTCGTACATTACGGCGAACACGGCGTTCAGGTCGGTTTCCCTGCCCGGGCCGCGGCTCTGGACGATCCACACAATACTATCTTTTCCGCCAAGCGCATGATGGGGCGCGGTCTTGATGATGTTACCGCTCTTGGTGGTCTGCTGCCCTACCAGCTGGTGGCCGGTGCCGGAATGCCACAGATTGAGACCCGCCGGGGGCTGGTCAGCCCGGTGGAGGTGTCAGCGGCTATTCTGCGCAAGTTGGCGGACCGGGCACAGGAGACCCTTGGTGGCGATCTTGACGGTGCCGTTATTACCGTGCCGGCCTACTTTGATGATGCCCAGCGTCAGGCCACCAAAGATGCCGCCAGACTTGCCGGCCTGAAAGTCTATCGCCTGTTGAATGAGCCTACGGCAGCAGCAGTGGCCTACGGTCTGGACCAGGGGGGTGAGGGCGTGGTGGCCGTGTACGATCTCGGTGGTGGCACGTTTGATATTTCCATTTTACGCCTGGAAAAAGGCGTGTTTGAGGTGCTGGCCACCGGCGGTGATACCACTCTTGGCGGCGATGATATGGATCACCTGGTCGCTTGTTGGCTGCTGCAACAGGCCGGTGTCGACGAGTCGACCATTGACGCTCAGCAGCAGCGCATGGCGATGATTGAGGCCTGTCGGGCCAAAGAGGCACTTACCGATGCTGCGCAAGTGGACGTTCACTTCGGGCAGTGGCACGGTACTTTGAGCCGGGCACAGTTTAATGAGCTGGTGGATTCATTAATCGATCGAACTATCCGTGCGTTTAAGCGGACGATCAGAGATGCAGGGTTGAAGGTTGGCGATATCGACGAGGTGGTGATGGTCGGCGGCTCCACCCGTGTACCCAGGGTGCGTGAGCGGGTCGAATCATTTTCAGCCCGGGCACCCCTGACGTCTATTGATCCCGACAAGGTGGTGGCCGTGGGCGCTGCTTTGCAGGCCAATGTCCTGGCCGGCAACAAATCGGCCGAGGATATGTTGCTGCTCGATGTGATACCGCTCTCGCTGGGGTTGGAAACCATGGGCGGGCTGATGGAGAAGGTGATCCATCGTAATACCACCATCCCCGTCAGCCGTGCCCAGGAGTTTACCACCTACAAAGATGGTCAGACGGCGATGGTCATCCATGTTTATCAGGGTGAACGTGAGCTGATCAAGGACAACCGCTCCCTTGCCCATTTCGAGTTGCGTGGTATTCCCCCCATGCCAGCTGGTGGTGCCAAAGTTCGGGTAACGTTTCAAGTAGACGCCGATGGACTTTTAAGTGTTGGTGCCGAGGAGTTATCCACCGGTGTTAAAAGCAGCATTCAGGTCAAGCCCTCCTACGGTCTTGGCGATGCAGAGATTACCCAGATGTTGCAGGACTCTTTTGCCCATGCTGGAGATGACCGCAACGCCCGCGCTCTGCGTGAACAGCAAGTTGAGGCTGATCGTGTTGCCGAAGCGCTGGCGGCAGCACTGGCCAAAGATGGCCAGAGCCTGCTCAGCGAACAGGAGTACGCGCTATTGTTGGCCGATCTGGAAAAACTGAAACAGTGTCGTGCAACTGCGGATGCCAGAACCATTGCCGCCGAAATCGACCGTATTGGCAAGGCAACTGAAGAGTTTGCCGCCCGGCGCATGAACCAGGGGATTCGCCAGGCACTGTCTGGACAAAAAGTAGACGACTTGGAGAAGTTCTGATCATGACCCGTATTGTTTTTCTGCCTCACGATGAGCTCTGCCCGGAAGGTGCTGTTATCGAGGTAGAGCCCGGTGTTACCATTTGCGATGCTGCTTTGGAGCATGGCATTGAAATTGAACATGCCTGCGAAAAGTCCTGCGCCTGCACCACTTGCCATGTTATTGTCCGGGAGGGGTTCGACAGCCTGGGCGAGCCGGACGAGCTGGAAGAAGATATGCTCGACAAGGCCTGGGGGCTGGAGCCTGAGTCCCGTCTAAGCTGTCAGGCGGTGGTGGGTGATGAGGAGTTAGTGGTGGAGATTCCGCGCTACACCATTAACCAGGTATCTGAACGGCGCTGAGATACAGCGCTTCTTTCATGGTTTTTGCTGGAGTCAGGTTATGGGCTTACATTGGGCTGATGTCTACGATATTGCCATCGAGCTGTGTGAAGCGCATCCGGATGTTGATCCGAGATATCTCAACTTTGTCGACTTGAGAAACAAGATATTGGCGCTGGAAGGTTTTACCGACGACCCGGAGCGTTGCGGCGAAAAAATCCTCGAGGCCATCCAGCAAGCCTGGATCGACGAAGCCGGCATTTCTGATGACTGAAAGCAGAGCGGGCGTTGCAAAACAGCGCCTGTCACGGTAAACCTCCGTGCTTACTTGCAGCCATCAATAGTTTCTTTGTTGTACTTCACGGTACAGTTCCTAGTATTACCTCACAATCAGTCACTTGTTTTACGACACAGATCAATGATGCCGCCAGGTAAACGTGTTCTAATGAACCTGGACGCAGATTATTGTGTCCGACGTTTCCTGAGCGGTTCAGTTTTTCATGCCTGGTTTGCGCGGTGTCAGAAAAAATGTCCATCGGGCACTTTTCCGACAACCCGCTGGAGTGGGTACATGCAGTCACTCCTGATGCCAGGCCACCAGTAACGTAACAAAAAAATAACAGGTTGTGCTGGAATGAAATTAATAATTCGTTTAGTGGCAGGCATCATTGTCGGTATTGTGCTGGGCCTGCTGGTTCCTTCGGCAGGCATCATCGAAGGACTGGCCCGGGTATTGATCACCTATCAGGCGCTGTTTGGTCAGTTCATCAACTTCACCATTCCGTTGATCATTCTGTTTTACATCATGAGCGGTGTGGCCAACCTGCAAGAAGGCTCTGGTCGTTCATTAGGTGTGACCATTGGTCTGGCCTATTTATCCACTATTATTGCCGGCTCGCTGGCGTTCTTTATGGCCAGTGCTTTCATCCCCGGCATGGTTGAGCTTGGCACGTTGTCAACAAGTGAAAGCGCTGGCCTGAAGCCGTTTCTGGTGATGGAAATCCCGCCGGTGATGGGGGTGATGACCGCACTGCTGACAGCCTTTGCCTTTGGTATGGGCATTTCAGCCATCAAGGGCAAGGAGTTGAAAGCTGTCGTTGATCAGGCCAGAGATATTGTTGAGCTGCTGCTGTCCAAAGTTCTGATCCCCGGCCTGCCGTTCTACATTGCCGGCGTGTTTGCCAATATGACGGTAGAAGGTACTGTCTTTAGCACATTGCAAACCTTTGGTGTGGTGCTGTTGCTGGCCATCGCCATGCACTGGATATGGCTGGCAGTGCTGTTTTTCACCAGCGGTTCTCTGACCGGTCGAAACCCGCTGACCATGGCTAAAAATATGCTGCCAGCGTACTTTACCGCTATTGGCACCATGTCCAGTGCTGCCACCATACCGGTAACCGTACGTCAGACCAAGGCTAACGGCATCGATGAGAGTGTGGTCGATTTCTGCGTGCCACTGTGTGCTACCATTCATCTCTCTGGCAGTGCCATCACCCTGACCACCTGCGCCACAGCCATCATGCTGTTGACCGATATGGCCGCGCCCTCTTATCTGATGATGTTGCCCTTCCTGCTGATGCTTGGTGTCACTCTGATTGCTGCTCCCGGCGCTCCCGGTGGCGCAGTAATGGCATCTCTGGGGCTGCTATCCACAATGCTCGGCTTTAGCGAAGGGGCACTTGCCCTGATGATCGCCCTCTACCTGGCTCAGGACAGTTTTGGTACTGCCTGTAACGTTATGGGGGACGGGGCTATTTCGGCACTGGTGGAGAAATACGGCAGGTCTCCCAAGCAGGCTGAACAGGATCAGGAAGTGTCGTCTGTGAAGAGCTCGTAACGATCTAAACCATGCCGCTGTCGTATAGCGGCATGGTGCACCGGTTAAACTGCTTTACAAGCCTCGGCCAGCCACAACTCTTCCGCAAGGTTAAGGGCTGGGCCGATCTGCTCAACAACCTGCTCATGGTAATGGTTCAGCCAGTCAATTTCTGCCGTGCTCAACAGCGACCTGTCCAGTAGTCTGGTATCGAAAGGGACCAGGGTCAGGGGTCTGAACGCCAGCGTCTCCACCTCATTATCGCCCGCAACGGGGACCACCTCGTATTCGTTTTCATGGCGTACTCCCCACTGATCGGCACGGTAATAACCGGGTTCAATAGTAACCACCATGCCGGCTTCGAGCGGTTCACTATCAAATCGGTTGGAGAAAAGGGGTGGCAGTTCGTGCACCCCAAGGCAGTGACCGACGCCGTGGCCGGTGCCATGATCGTAATCGTACCCCTGTTGCCACAGGGGCAGGCGGGCACACATATCCAGTTGCAAGCCAGTGGTATTGGCAGGAAAACGACAGGTGGCAAGGGCGATATGGCCCTTTAGAACCAGGGTATACATCTGCTTGCACCAGTCCGACACGGCGCCCACCTGGATGGTACGGGTGACATCGGTGGTGCCGTCAAAGTAGTGGCCGCCGCTATCGAGCAGATAGATGCCATCGCTGCCCATCGCCCGAGGGGTATGGTACCGGTGGTCGTAGTGACACAGTGCGGCGTTAGGGCCAAGCGAGGATATCGTGGCAAAGCTTGGCTCTATATATAACGGCTGTTCACTGCGTAGTGCCTCAATTTTCTCAGCCAGTGTTCCTTCGTCGTGGGTAGTTCCTGCTGTTACCTGGGCATCGAGCCAGGCCAGGAACTGACACATGGCAATGCCGTCTCGGATGTGTGCCCGACGAAAGCCAGCTATTTCGGTTGGATTTTTCCGCGCCTTGGCCAGCAGGCAAGGGTCTTTGTACTGTCTGAGCAGAGCCTCGGAACTGGCCAGTTGAGCATAGAGTCTTGCCGGGGTTTCATCCGGGTCAATGTGAACCGTCTGCCCGGCCAGTGCTGCCAGTGCTGTTTCAATATGGTCGAGTGGGTGGACATTAACACCGTCGCCCACATGCTCATGGAAACCGTCGACCAGTTTGTCAGTATCAACAAACAGGTCAACAGAGCCGTCTTGATGTAGCAGGGCGTAACTCATAACCACTGGGGTGCAGGGAATATCCCGGCCACGGATGTTAAGCAACCAGCAGACGCATTCAGGGTGAGTGACTAGCAAGGCATTACAGTGTCGCTCCTCCAGGATTTGCGCCATCTTGAGTCGTTTATCCAGACTGGCTTGTCCGGACGTGCTCAGCAGGATTATCGGATGCTGACCAGGTGCCGGGCGATCAAGCCAGATGCGATTGACCAGATTGTCCGTGACATCAATCAATTCAATACCGTGTTCGGCCAGTATCTTGCGGTGTTGCTCCACGTCACCGGCGCTGTGCAGATAGCCATCAATGCCCACCTTGCTGCCAGCGGCCAGATTCTGGCCAAGCCATTGAGCCGGTGGATGGTTGTGGATATGGCAATACTGAAAAAGGTCGGCAGGTGCCTGTCGGGTAATCTGCACCATAAAACGACCATCGACAAATATTGCTGCACTCTCGTGAGTGACAACTATTGCACCATTTTCACCCGAGAATCCGCACAGCCACTCCACCTGACGCGATTGTGGGGGCAGGTACTCGCTTTGGAAGGCGTCTGAAGTTGGCAGCAGACAGGCGTCAAGCCCCTCCTTGCTCATCTGTTCACGCAGGGCGCGCAGGCGTTCGGCAAAGAGCGGTTTATGGTTCATGCAAGGCTCCTGGATTGCTCATTGTTATCGGTTGCCAGTCAGGGAGTGCGCTTTATGTGCAGATACTGTCTTTGAGACGTTAATACATTTTGTGTTATTTGTCGTTCAGTTGACGCCTTTCGGGTCCGCCTCAGCAGATGCTGGTTCCTGAACATCACCAGGTGTGACAGGCTGATTGATGGGGCGTTGGCCTGGAGCAGGCCCCACCGGATTTTTTCGCGCATTTTGCCTGCGTTAATTAATGACGTTTTGCAGGGAGCTGTTGTCACTGGTTGCAACTTCATTCACTGTCTTTTTATTTTGCGATTCGATACCAGTGATTTGATCGTTGAAGCCAGGGCTATTATCAGGAGGAGAAAAATCAGGCCATAATTAAAGCCGTTTTCTGACAGTGGCTGGCCAACAAGAGGGACTTCAAACGCGTACAGAAGTGAAATGATAACTGCGGCAAGGGTGCTGGTTTGCATTACTGAGTTGCAGATTTTTTTTGATA
>JAQFVO010001269.1 GCA_027942505.1 Endozoicomonas sp.
GCACTGGGGTGATCTATGCATTTAATGATGAAGTCAACGAGATTTCCTACGTAAACCATACTGCGTTTGTTGTTTATTGCGCCAAAAGGTAATGGGATTGATGTGTCGGAAAGCTTCATCAGATTGAGAAAGTTTGCCTTTACACCAGCCCCATAAACCAGGGGTGGCCGAATAATAACAACTTCCATACCTGTTTCAGAGGCTATAGTCCGCAACCCGTCTTCTGCTTCTTTTTTGGAGGTACCGTATGGATCGAGAACTTGAGAAGGGAAATACTCATTAAACGGTTGTAAACCAGATGTTGTCTCACCATTCACTTTTACTGAGCTGACAAAAATGAAACGCTTCACCCCTGCCGCTGCTGCCTGGCGAGCAAGATTAAGTGTACCGGCCACATTTATCGACCGATATTTTATTAACGGATCGGCAGCCTCATCGCCCATAATATGTGCTCGGGCAGCAAGGTGAGTGATGATATTAACCCCCTTTAGAGCCACTGACCAATCGGTAGCATTGTCAATTGTGCCAACAGCAATGGCATGTTGGTCGTGAGACTCTGGGAAATGACGATAGGTGGCCTTATAGTTAAGTGATTTTTCTTGCAGCTGAGCAAGCAGAGCCTGACCAACGAAACCACTGGCACCGGTAACTAAAAGAGTCAATTGGAATACTCAAATAAGGGCTAGAGACACAATCTCTTGCAAAAGGAAATTTCGTATGACTTCAGTTAGAGAATTGTTCAAGAATTTTGTCCGCAGCACTTGTTACAGAAAAATAATCTTTTAATAGTTGACGGGCATTACTACCTGCTCTTTCCCGTAAAATCGGGTCATTGGCAAGAATCAGTGCATTTCTTAAAAACCCTTCGTCATCTCCATTCACAGTTACAAATCCGGATCCAGAGCCATGCACAAAGTCAATAACATCATTACCAAAATTGACGCTACCCAAAATAGGTAACGACTGAACCATATAGCCTAGAAGTTTACCGGGAAAATTATGAGCATAATGCTTATTTGATAGTGAGAAGAGACCGACATCAACGACAGACAGAAGCTGTTGATATTCGGCCTGTGAAACAGAAGGTATTAAAGAGACATTCCTAAGACTCCAATCAATCTTCAATTGAGCTACTAGCTCGTACTCATCCCCTTGACCAACTAATAGAAAATGCACATGTTGATAACTCAAAAGCCCCCTGGCAAGTCGCATAAGATTAGCCATATCCTGAGCATGACCAATATTACCGCCGTAGAAAAAAACTACTTTTTTTTCTATACCTAACTCTTTAAGAAATAGCTTTGAAGACTGTGAACACTTAACCGGTTTAGTAACGATCCAGTTCATCAACACAGATAAATTAACTGGCTTTGGGTACATTTTCATAAAAACTTCAACATTGGCAGGTGATTGCACGGCAATGCAATCAGAAACCCGATAATTAAAGTGTTCAAAAAAACGCAAATAACACGCAGCCAGGGAGTGCTCAGAAATCATCCCTTCATCAATAATCCATTGGGGAAAAAAATCTCGAAGCACAAGATAGATATATGCTCCGTGAGCCTTCAAAAAATAGGCTAAAGGACCAAAAAAAATGGTTGGAGAGTAATTTATACATAAATCAAATGGTTCAAGCTTTACCAAATGCTTAATTGCTTGGTAAGCCCGAAAAGACAGCAGAGTCTCGTTAATAGCTCTCTGAACCTTTCCCAGACCACGAGTCAGTTTACTGCGAAATCGCCAGACCTCGACACCGTCAATATGATCTATGATCACTGGCTTAGGTTGTTGCCAAATTCCAGGTGTTATAATGATTACCTTATGCCCACGGCTGACAAACTCGACCGCAAGGTCATGTAGCATTTTGGCATGACTTCTTGTGCTTTCAGGAAGATAATCATCGGGTAGTAGTGCTATTCGCAATTATTGCTTTCTCCAGATGACCTTATTGACATAGTCCGTATAGCTCATAATGGTACGCACAACTTTTTCAGAAACGTTTGGGGCAATGTAGTCATCCACTACAGAAATTGTGCGATTGTCACCACGCCCCTGGTCTGCAAGTATATCAATTGCATTGAAAATACGATCAACATTCATGCCGGTAAACATTACCGCCCCTTCCTCAAACCCTTCTGGTCTTTCTTGAGCATCACGGATATTTATCGCAGGAAAATTCAAAATGGAGGACTCTTCCGTAATCGTACCACTGTCACTTAAAACGACCTTGGCATTCATTTGAAGTTTAATATAATCACTGAATCCCAATGGCTTCATAAGCCTGACCATTGGGTGAAACGTTAAGTCCAATGACTCTATCTTTTTCCGTGTTCGTGGATGAGTCGACACAATAATCGGCAAGCTAAACCTATCAGCAATTGCAGAAAGAACACGCACATAATCGTGTAAATTCCGATCTGAGTCTATATTTTCTTCACGGTGCACGCTGACCAAGAAATACTGCTCAGTATTTATAGCCAGTCTTTCCAAAACATCAGAGCTTTTGATTTTATCTTTATAATACTGCAATACCTCATCCATGGGACTACCAGTCTTGATGACCAAATCCGGCCGAATGCCCTCCCGAAGAAGATATTCACGGGCAATATCACTATAGGGTAAGTTCACATCAGAGATATGATCAACAATTTTTCGATTGATCTCTTCTGGTACTCTAAGATCAAAACAACGATTGCCTGCCTCCATATGAAAAATCGGTATTTTACGGCGCTTAGCCGGAATAGCTGACATAGCACTGTTCGTATCACCTAAGATCAGTACAGCATCGGGCTGATACCGTTGAAATACTTCATCTGATTTCACAATCACTTGCGCAATGGTTTCAGCGGCATTACTACCAGCACATTCTAGAAACACATCAGGGACCCGTACTCCAAGATCCTCAAAAAAGATCTGATTCAGCTCGTAATCATAATTCTGGCCAGTATGAATCAGTAAATGTTCACAATAAAGATCCAATTTGGAGATAATTCGGGACAAGCGAATAATTTCAGGTCGCGTTCCCACAATCGTCATTACTTTAAGTCTATTTATACCCACGGAAATACTCGATATATTCACTATGCATTTTTTCAATTAGCTCAGGCCATGACGGCGGGACAAAACCTAACGCGGCCCGTAGAGCGTCTGAATTAAGACTTCGGTCAATTATTAAGTCAGAACACTCCTGAATATCTGTTGCCAAACCATATTTTTCTTTTACAAGTAACAACAAGGAATACTTGTCAATCGGGTTGACACTCAAATGATATACACCAGAAAAACCAGGGTTAGTAAAAATGTAATGATTAATAAATTCTGCAATACAGAATGTGGGCATACCTGAAAAGAAGGCTCGGGAAAATCCCTTAACAGAGGTTTGCTGACATAGAAACCAATCCACGAGACTGACACTAGATTTTAACTCATGGCCAATAATGGAGGTTCTTAAGGTTAAGTGCCCATCGTAGTCAACTTCTCCCAATAGCTTGGAGCGCCCATAGATATCAGAGGCATCCGGCACATCCTGCTCTGTATAGCCCCCCATTTCACCACTAAATACACAATCAGTAGAAAAATGTACAAGTTTACTGCCATACATACTGCATAACTTAGCTAGTTTATGTGGCAGGAGACTATTAACCTCTATTGCAGGTATCGGGAATTTTGACTCTGAAAGCTGCTTGATTAAACCGATGCAATTGAATACATAATCCGGAGCTTCTTCAGAGAATACCTTACTGAGGATTTGATCATCAAAAACATCCACGCCAGAGACAATATTCCTGAACCCCATTTTGGCAAGGTGATTTCTAACCTGATCAGAACGCACAGTCCCCAAAACTTGGGCATTGGTATGTCTGGTAAAATACCGATGCAAACTTCCACCCAACATACCGTTTGCACCTAATATCAGTAGTTTTTTACTCATCAGGCTGTGCTTGTTCACCGGCAGCAATTTTCTTCATAAAATCCAGTTTAAGTAATAATTTCTTCATTCCCTCAACATCGAGCTGCTCGGTGTTATGTGAGTTATAATCTTCAACACCTGATAATTCCCGTGATCCCTCATCAAAATACTTTTCATAATTAAGGTCACGGTTGTCCGCAGGTATACGGTAGTATTCGCCCTGGTCTTCGGCTGCCAACATCTCTTCACGGCTGCACAGAGCTTCATACAATTTCTCACCATGTCGAGTCCCAATAATCTTGACCGGATGACGTGGCATTTCCATCAATTCCAAAATAGCCTGAGCAAGAATATTTATGGTGGCTGCTGGAGCTTTTTGAACAAAAATATCACCATTCCTACCATACAAAAAAGCATGAAGAACCAGATCTACTGCATCATCCAATGACATCATAAATCGTGTCATCGAAGGATCTGTGATAGAAATTGGCTTATCATTAACGATCTGATCCACAAAAAGGGGGATAACAGAACCTCGTGAAGCCATGACATTTCCATACCGGGTCGTACAAATCATGGTGCCTTCAGGAACATTACGTGATTTGGCAACAACCACTTTCTCCATCATGGCTTTTGAAATACCCATAGCATTAATGGGATAAACCGCTTTATCGGTACTAAGGCAAACCACCCGGGAAACACCGTTGGCAATGGCCGCTTCCAGGACATTCTCGGTGCCCATCACATTGGTCTTTACCGCTTCTAATGGATAAAATTCACAAGAAGGCACCTGCTTCAACGCTGCCGCATGATAGACATAATCTACGCCCCGTAACGCATTGTGAATACTCTGATAATCCCGAACATCACCAAGATAAAATTTCAATTTAGAATTATTAAATTTTTTTCGCATATCATCCTGTTTTTTTTCATCCCTGGAAAATATGCGTATTTCACCAATATCAGTATCCAAAAAACGTTTTAACACCGCATTACCGAATGAACCTGTTCCACCGGTAATTAACAGCACCTTATCCTTAAACATAATAGAATTCCAGAGAGGTTAGATTACAATATCCACATTATTGAAAACACCTTCTTTCAGGGTTTGTTCCAAGGAAAAATCATGAAAGCTCGTGCTATAGCTGGAGTTCAGCGCCACTAAGTGGCCATCACATGGTTTTCTGACGTTAGAATACAGTCGTCAGTTGATGCTGAAGTAGAGCAGGTTTATAACAATGATAACCGTCATAGCTCAATCCGCTTTGTGACACCTTTGCAATGCCATCAGAAAGGGATCAGGAAAACCTGAATCACCAAAAACGGGTATATACCAAAGCGCGAGAAGCGGATCCAACGCGCTGGTCAGGGGACATCGGGAACTGGGAACTGGAAGCCAGTAGGTGCAGTTGCACTGAATCCTGAGCGGTTGTCAGAAGTAAGAATTGAGAAGAAAAAAGCCACCTAAAATTCAGTTTTAGGGACAACTATTTTGGAAAATTCCGTACCACTTTCCACATTCCCAATTATTGGCTTCTCCCCTGTGCACAAAACCAACTTTAAAAAATCAGACGCATCCAGCAATAAGGGTTGATCAACAGCCAACCCCATAAATCGCTTAACTGCACGGGCAATTGAAATTGCCGAAGCAGGGTCGAATGTCTCTTCAGGATTGGCAACATCCCGCACATAATCCAACTCTGCAGCAATGATCTTTAGCCCCCTTTGCTGTGCCTCAATCAATGGTAGGCCATAGGACTCCATTAAAGATGGGTAGATCAGGGCATCAAAACTTTGATATTTTTCCAATAAATCAGCATGAGAGAGGAATCCAACATTAATGAAATTTAATTGATACTGCTTGGCGTATTCCTCCATTTGTTTACAAAGGTCTGAGTGTCGCCCGTGGTCAACCGTCACACAGAGATGGAACCGCAGGTCCTCCTCAGCCAACAATACCCAAGCCTCTATCAAACGACGATGGTTCTTATGAGGATCCCCTGATGCTGCATAGATAAAACTGAAATGCTTAACAGGTTCAACCTTATTCACCGGCTTTTCCTGATCCGTTGGAGATTGTTTTGATGTCAGCAAGGTAAAAGGCCAAATATGAGCAACAGCCTCGTCACAGGCTAATTTTGAACATAACAGCCTTTTCATTGAAGCGGTCTGAACAATGAACTGGTTAACATGATGCGCACAAGCTGTCAGCCAAAACCTTTCCGCTGATAACCTTAATCGGGTCTTCAGTGGAAATCCCTCAAGGGATATGGAGTCCACCAGGTAGCGATTCTGCAAAAAAACCAGCACCTCTCCCTTAAGGGGAAATAATGGTGGCAAATTACCAAAACACAGTACACGATCAGCGGTTTTTACCTGCTTGAATAGCCAATATTCAGCACTCAGGCGTGCAACTACAGTGGGTTTGACAGCCCTTATCTCAATATTTGAAGATAGCTTCAGCTCATGGGCAATTCGCTGATCAATAAAGGCAACAACCGAAAGTTCAGAAGGAATAGATTTCAATAGAGGGAGTAATAATGCAAGCCCTCCTCCTTGGTGAACATTCATCGCTTGCACGTATAATTTTGCGCTCATTATGAATGTAAAGCCTGACGTACAGAAAAAGTGATCGAAATTTTAGACAGGAGAGGGTAGAGTCTATTTAGACTTAATAAGCTCCATACAAATAAAATGGGTCGCCATATTCCAGCAGCATCAAACAAAAACCATATGTTTTATAAGAGTAGTAAGCCGAAGTTAATAAAACACCAACATTAACCCCTCTATTAACCTGCAATGCGTAATACATAAATATAAAGTAGCCAAAAATATTCAGACGACCATCACCTAAGATGAAGGCTGAAGCTAGAAGTGGAAGAAAAATAAAAAATATTATTTTTCTAAAACCACCATAAAACAAAGCCAGAATAAGAAAAATTAACAATTTATAAATATTTTCTATAGAGCCCAAAGAGTAATAAGCAATAAACTTAATGTACAACTGTTCTTTCACAGCATATAAAGAAAATAAAATTACCAACACATATAACAATGTATTTTTATGCACAAGCCCTGTAGAAATAAAATATAAAAACCGTTCAATAAACCCCTTTACCAAAAGGGAAAAATAGATAATAAGAAATTGAATATGAGAAAACACTGCCAACAAAGACAATACAATAGAGTATGACCTATTGGTAAAATTCATGTACAGCATAAAAGAAATTAGTCCAAACTTAAGTCTTTCTGCTGAAAAAAAATTAACAAAAAGATAATAATTAGAAATTATCAATACTGAAGTAACCAATAATGAAACATTGCGTCGCTCCATAAAACGGACAATCACCAAAGCCAGTAACGCATTGAAAAAAGACATAAGAATATCTTTCTCAACAAAACTGGAAAACAACCATACAACTAAGAAATGGACAACTTCATAGGAAGAAAGATTTTCGTTATAGAATCTAAACCCATCTATGAGGGAAGATTTCGGAATTTCTGAGTATACTTTCCTGTAATGCTCCTGATCTCCCCCAGTGTAATATGGAAATAAGTAAACACTCAAGAAAAAGGTAAATAATATAAGAATTATACTGACTGCGTATCGAAAATAAGTATTTTTTCTAAAAGAAATATAAACATTCATATTCTCAAATTAATCTCATTCAAAGTATTCGAGATTTTAATTCTAAATAGATATCAGTCAATGACCCTTCATTTATTTTCTCATTAGAAGTATCAGACGAAGATATTATAGCCATACCTCTTGTGGAGAGATCATTATCGGGCATATATCCATGCATTCCTCTTATTTCTTTATTCGAATCATTAAAATAATCTGGAAAGAACACCTTGCCAGACTCTAGAATTGCAATCAAGTCTCCATATATACGATCATTGCCAAATCCAAAATAATCAGGCGTACCCACCACACTACACATAGAAGATAAAATATATTGGGCTTTTTCAAGACACTGTTTATTGGTAGCTTCATTCTTGTTATTTGACCAAAATCGAAAAATAGTAGAGTCTATGAAAATAAAATAATCTGAACCTAGTTTGTATTCTCTACCTATTTCATCTTCAAAAATTTGTAAAATATTAATATTCTCTTTAACACTGGTCATGCCGTGATCACCAACAAAATACCAGTTGTTATTTAAACCTCCCATATCGTTATATAGATCTTTAAGCTGCCCATCAAGTTTGTTTAATTCTTCACTACAACCATATGCTTCAGGGCCATATTTATGTCCATTTGCATCAGCACTACTAATGTATAGCAGATGAACACCAGTTTTCTTACATTGCTTAAGTAAGTCTATTCTATAGCTATCATCACCAGTGATCTTTTGATTTAAATAAGTAGAGCTACAATCATTGAAGAAAATATTGTTAGCCTCACATATATTTTTTATGGATCGTTTATCATTTTTTATCTTTGAACGAACACCATCCTCCGTTAACGAAAAATACTTTAATTCATTTAAAGGAATATTTACAGGATGGAAACCATAGGTGGACTTGCTGATAACTTCCCAAATAATTCGTCTAATAACCTTAGAGGAGAATGGCGATGCGAGACTTTTTTCAATCCAATGCAGACCTTCAAGCAGCCATGCATAATTTCTGTAAGGGCTATTTACAGGATCATATCCTATAGCTGTAAAGAGATTAGATTCAGCAGCCTCAAGACCAACCAAAATCTCAGTCCTTTCACAAAACCCAAAACTGGGAATTAACTGTTGATAATATTTTGAAGACTTGGAAAGACTATAAAGAAAAGGTGTATATTCTTTAGTTATATAGTCATACCTGAACGCATCCAACAATACAATAATATTATTTTTCATACTACTCAGATAACAACCTTAGTACAGAAGAAATACGCATTCTGGTCTTGCAGTTTGGAAAACTTGACGACAATCTATTGGTTTTAAATGATAACCACAAGCGAGCAAAATATTTCTTAAAAGGAAGAGTACTTGATGACTTCATAGATGTCATCACCGTACTCGTAAATAATCTACACTCTGAATACAGAGTAGTGACAAGTTGTTGTCCTTGAGTATCAAAAACCTCTCGGTAGGACACATTATATAATCGAAGGAGCTTGCTTTTAAACTCATCACTATCTATTGCGAGATGACGGAAACAGAAGTCATCTAAAGTTTTCTTATAGTAGATGCAGGATGAAAATAACTCATGCAGCTCTGCATCCTTGGGAAAATTTTCAATAAATTCTTTTTCTTTCTCGTATAACGTGGTTTGATAAACTCCTTTACTTAACAGGAGAAAATCTACGATAGCAATCATTACCTTACTAAACTGGTAATAAAATAATTTATCATCTTTACTATCCCCTCCCTTAAATAAGGTATAGGCTAAAGCCCACATCCTAGTTTGATACATATTATATATATCATTATAAGATATATCTTCACTCGAAATAGGTGTGAAAGTCGGGGCTCTTCCACATATTAAGCGACTCCCATTAATAAGGTCATAATAGAAAATCGTATTCCTTTTTTTTATCAGATCTTTCTGATTCCAAATAAGAATGTCTACCCAGTGAGTACCAATCACCACTCTAATTTTTTCTTTAATCTCCTCTAAAAAAGCTCTTATTTTATTTTTATCCTCTGTAACAATAATTAAATCAATATCATTAAATAGCTGGGGGGATGTTCCAGTATTAATTAAAGCAGCCTCTCCCCTTCCATAGCTACCATAAGCAATAACACTATCTATCTTAGGGTATTTGGAAAATATTGCTTCCAGTTGTTTATCAAACATTTACTTACTAACTACGACGGGCTTTTCTATCCGGTCTAATGTTAAATTCTCTTTACTAGTGAAATAGCTTACCAGGTATCCAAGATCAAAAAGATACCTGGAAGAAAGCACTGCCAGTGCATAAGCCATTGAGCTGACCCTTCTTTTCTGTATAAGTTTTTTCAGTATAATCTTGTGATACCTTTGTGTTCTAAAAAAATGGGGTAGGTAAGACCATAAAAGCAAAAAGACTCCAAATTTCACATCAATAATGCTTACGGGAATTACCAATAATACACTTGCTACTGAATTGAATTTATATAAGAAATTTATAGTGCGTTTAGAATTGAGCACGTTACTTAGTCGATATACTTGATCTGATCTTTTTCCATCCTGATATTGTGTTTTAAAAAATGTAGTAAGATTTTTATCAAAACAGTTATAGGCAATTAATGAACTACTAAAGTGATGTTGATATTCAACACCTAGCTTATTTAGCCGTAACAACAAGCCGGTTTCGTCCCCGCGAGAATAAAATAGGGATGGAAATCCACCAGAAACCTCCAGCAGTTTACTGCTAAAGATCATGTTAGCTCCAATAAGATAAGTACTTGAATCACTTAACTCACTATCATAATAAAAATCCCATATTAAATTAGGAGCACTAGACTTATGTTCAAATACAGGACCTGATATGATATCAGCCTTGTGAGTCAAAATGATATTAGCTAATTCACTGCACCAACTTCCGTCCACACCTCCATCACCATCAAGATACGCAATGTAGTCATAATTATCATATAACTTATAACTGTTCCTAGAGATAGACAGACTACAATGTTTAATGGTAATCACCGAGAAATTTCTTTTATTACCGGTAAAGATTTCAGCTATGTGTTTGGTATTATCGGTTGATGAATTGTCGACACAAACTACATCATATACGACATCTGATCTATTTAATGATTTAATTGATATATCAATGGACTTTAAGCAATCCAAAATCCCTTTTTCTTCATTGTATGCACAAACAACAATTAATACTCTCACTTCGTTTTACTCTTCGAAATTCTAAAATAAACACCTAATGTGGCTATAGCTGTCAATGTTTCGGTAAAAAACAGTGCGGCTAATGCCCCATAATGCTGGAATTCAAAGACCAAATAAATCATAATTGGCAGATGAAAAGCAACGGAAACAGTAATTATTTTACCAAGAGCCTCTTCATACCCATTTGGTATAAGCCATAATGTACTAACCGCAGTACTTAATGATTTAATAGGAAGTAAAAACGCCATATAAACTAAAAGTTCCCCAACCTCATCGTAGCCTTTGCCAAAAATAATCAATACAATTTCATTTGAGTAATAACTAATAACAATTGCAACTAAAAGATTTAGAAAAACAAAGAAAAATGAACTGTAAATAAAATCATGCATTGCTTTAGATTTTGACTCTGACAGTGCTGAATTGATTCTGGAAAACAACACCCGAATAAATGTTCCTAACCCTCCCCTGACAGCCAGTATAACTTTCTCTGAGTATGCATAATAACCTGCATAGGTTATTTGTAAGAATACCCCTAATGCTATTGTATTACCTGAACTATATAGAGTAGAAATAACCTTATAGAAAAATATCTTATAACTATCAAAAAAAGCATCTTTTAAGGTAATTATTTTTGGAGAAAAATGACAAAGATCTTTAATGGCAAGCCAGTAATTTATCAGCATGTTTATTGTCAGGAAGACAACATTAATCAGGAAGTATAGATATATATTCTCCGAACTATTAACAAAAATTATAACCATCAGGGCGATCATAACCCTCAAGATAATCTCTATGAATGAGACCTTAGCAAGTTGATCGATTGCTTGAAAGTACCAATTTAGCGAAAAACCCTGAACCCCCCCCATCAAGATTGAAAGGAAGTAAATAGTTGGATAACTATTAATAATCTTAAAAAAAAGAAAGGGGATAATTGAGAACAACAAAATTAAACTAGCGATAACCACCTTTAGGATAAGGATGTTGTAAAATCTATCACTTACTATTTCCTTATTGTTCCTGTTATATGCTATGTGCCGGGTTCCTGAAAATTCAGTACCAAACTCACAAAATAACATTATATAAGTACTGATAGCCTGAAAAAAGGCGATAATTCCAAGACCTTCAGGGTTTAAACTTCTGGCTATAAATGGAATAACAAATAAGGGGGCAGCCATAGTTATCAGCTGCAGTGATAATAACGGCGCCAGACTTCTTAAAATACCTTGAAACTTCATAAGGAGGGAGGGAATAATACTATGTGAGATAAACTTAATTTTTTCTTAAGATTCTGTAAACCGGTAATCCTCTGCATATAAAGATGGAGTGTCTGATCAGATCGTTACTTATTCATATAATCACAAAGCTATGAACGAACTCTGTCAACCAAAGTATTTGAGCCGCTGAAAATAACTACCGGGTATTTACCAGCGTTACTCATATATTCAACGAACATGGGCAATCAAAAATTTATACTCAGCTTTTGATCAGATATCCATTGATGCAACTCGCTACCTATATATACTGCTAAAGCGTCTTGCCAACTTCGCATTTCCGGTAGGCCATACAACGCCATTTTCAGGTTCTGTGCAGCCTCATTATTTGATACTTGTGCTTTTCGGTTAAAGCTACTTCCTTTAGAAGGTAATACATCTATACCAATACCTGCCCTCTGAATAATCTCTTTCACATACTCAAACCGACTTGCACTGCCACTATTCACACAGTTGAAAATCCCAGTTTGCCGGCTCTCTATAAGAACCAGTAACCTTTCCGCCACATCATTGCTGAAAGTGGGATTGCCGATTTGCTCCTCATTAGAGTTTATCTGATGTTCAACAGAGAGCCCCTCTTCGATACGCCTGGCCACAAAGTTTTTTGGAGTTTCAGGTCTCCCGCCAAAAAGCCAGCCGGTTCTGATAACCAGCGCATCTGGAAGCCACTTCAGAACCTCCCTCTCAGCCAGCCACTTGGCACGGTGATGATGGGTGGTGGGTTGCACTGTGTCGTATTCATGATAGGGTTCTTTCTTATGAGAACCATAAATACCGGTACTGGAGATAAACACCATAGGTACAGAGGCTTCATGACATGCTCGGGCAAGGAGCTCTGTGAGCAGCACATTATCCCGATAGCACGCTTCAGGCTCCTGTTCGCACTGCTCCACATTAGTGTTGGCGGCAGTGTGCAACAGATAATCATATTTCTGTAACAGTGTCGCATTCTGTGCAGGACTGACCCAATTGATCTGGCCACGGTCCAAAGGATCACATGTAATGCCTGCACAAGCGAATGTCTTGGTGATGCTGGTACCGAGCAAACCATTGGCACCGGTTATTAATACTTTCAATGTTTGCAATCTACAACAGTGGAAATTGATTCAGTTCGTCATTTTCAGCTTCCAGAGGATCATGACTCAGGCTGGCAATATTAAGAACCAGATTCAGATCATGTTCCCCTCCACGAAATGCAACCCAAATACCCGGTTCAACCGTCAGTCTTGCGTAATGATTAACACCTAGTGTAATGGCTTTGGTTTTACCAATTTGTTCTGAGTGAAGGTAAAATGTTACTTCACCTACAGGAACAATCAAATTCATTCGCATCCGGGTATGTTTTTTCCAGCCTTTAGTCACTCCCGCATGTACAGTGGTGAAATATGCTTCACCAAACTCTGAAAAGCTGGATTCAGTTGCTTTCAAGGCATGAAAGATATCGCCTTTAGGATGTTCTATTTGCTTAAGCGACGTGATAGTTACGCCACTCATCAGACTTACTGTTTCGACCATACCAGTGCACGCTCTCCGGCTAGTTTTTCATAGTCGTTAATTTGCTGAAGGGTTACCTCATACATATTGTTCTTTTCTCGGTAAAAGCTGTAATACCATTCACTGACGAAGCGTACACATTCAGCGTAAGTCAGATTGGCCTCCCACTTAAGATGAAACAATGCTTTATCACAATTCAGCTTAAGCAGACCCGCTTCATGAAATGGTATATTCGCAGTTACATGATAGGCATCTTCCGGATGGTCAAAGTTCCAGTATTTGCTCAAATCACTCAACAATTCCAAAACTGTATGATTTTGCTCTGCGCGGGGACCAAAGTTAAAAGACTCACCATTAAAAGATTTACCTTCAGCAAGGGATGCCCCCAGAGTCAGGTACCCACTCAATGGCTCCAACACATGCTGCCAGGGACGTGTAGCTGATGGACTGCGAATCTCAACCGGCTTATCTTCCGACCAACTACGCATACAGTCTGCAACAATCCGGTCTTTTGCCCAGTCACCCCCACCAATTACATTTCCTGCACGCCCTGTTGCCAAACGAACCTTGTTGCCGGAGTGAGTAAAGAAAGAGTGATAATATGCTTGGAAAATCACCTCTGCCGCCCCTTTGGAGCCGCTATAGATATCTCTCCCACCCATATGATCCGTTTCTTTATAACCCCACTCCCATTCAACATTTTCATAACATTTATCAGAAGTTACAATAATGGCAATACAATCAAAGTTAGTGCTGCGCAGAACATCCAAAACGACAGCAGTACCCACAACATTGGTGGTAATAGTATCCAATGGTTCTTGATAGGAGAGAGATACAATAGGCTGGGCCGCCAAGTGGAACACGAAATCCGGCTGAAAGCTGTCTACAATCGATTTCACACACTGGTAATCCCGCACATCACCGAAGTGATGCTCAATTTTACTTTCAAGCTTCAGTTCTTCAAAAATTGAAGGCTTTGTGGGAATTTCATCAGACAGCCCAGCGACTTTGGCCCCTAATTTCAACAGCCAGCATGTCAACCATGAACCTTTAAAACCGGTGTGCCCAGTGACCATAACCCGTTTATTGGCATACACATTGCAAAACATCTTCTAACTCCAAGTCTTCCAAGGGCAGCTGTCGCTTTGCCATAATTCTTCCAATAAATGTTTATCCCGGAGAGTATCCATGGGCTGCCAGAAATCTTCATGGCGAAATGCCATCAACTGCCCCTGTTCTGCCAGCGTCATCAGGGGCTCTTGCTCCCATACTGTGCTATCATCATCGATGAGATCTATTACCTTTGGAGAAAGTACAAAGAAGCCACCATTTATCATGGCGCCGTCCCCTTTAGGTTTCTCCTTAAAGCTTTTCACTGCATCGCCCTGAATATCCAGTGCACCAAAGCGTCCCGGAGGGTACGTCGCCGTTAATGTAGCCAGCTTGCCGTGTTGCTGGTGGAAAGCAATTGACGCCGGAATGTCAATATCACCAACACCATCACCATAGGTAAAACAGAAAGCATCATCGTCCTCTATGAACTGCCTAACCCTTTTTAAACGACCACCGGTCATAGAGTAATCGCCAGTATCAACCAAAGTTACCGTCCAGGGCTCGGCGCGTTTGTGATGTACTTCCATCTGATTGTTGTGCATAGAGAAAGTCACATCAGACATATGCAGGAAGTAGTTGGCAAAATACTCTTTGATGACGTAACCCTTGTAGCCACAGCAAATGATAAAATCGTTGATGCCATGGCTGGAGTACATTTTCATAATGTGCCACAGAATAGGGCGACCACCAATTTCCACCATAGGCTTTGGTCGTAAAGCAGTTTCCTCACTCAAACGAGTCCCCAATCCACCGGCTAGAATGACAGCTTTCATACGTTGCTATTCCCTGTTTTAGTGTGCTGGCTCCGCAAAAGCATCAGCAAAGAAATGATCTTCCGGTAAGCCACTCGTGGTAAAATCTTGTGGTGCGGCTTCTATCATGAGCTGTGTGCCGCAAGCGTATACATCGTATTGAGCCAAGTCTGCGTGATCTTCCATCACGGCTTGATGCACGATGCCCGTCCGCCCCATCCAATGCGAATCATCTCCCGAGACAACAGGAATATAATGGATATAACTGTGTTCTTTTGACCAAAGCTCAGGCAACTGTGAGTAAAAGCTCTGCTGTGTATGACCGCCCCAATAAATATGGACAGCCCTGTTATCCTCCTCAGCAAGCTTCTGTTCTACCACGGAAAAATCATGAAACCCCGCAGCCTGCCAGCACCTCAGACAGATACTTAGTGCTCATGGCCGCCTTTTTTTGCTTTCGCTTCAGTCCGTCTTTAAATGACTTTGTGTTGTTCAACATATTAACTGCAACATGTCGAAAGGGTGCTCTCTCTATTTGATAATTGACTCAAAAGTCAATTACATTCTTGCCAGACATGAAGTGAGACCAAAGTT
>JAQFVO010001272.1 GCA_027942505.1 Endozoicomonas sp.
TCTGTCATCCCGTACTTGGACTGTACGGGATCCGCGTCACAGGGAGGTGAATGCCCGGACAGATGGCTATCCCTGCCAAGTGGATTCCGTGCGATCCCTGTACGCAATGGCAGCACAGAGAGAGGTCATCCCGCACATGGACTGCGCGAGAAGGGATTTAAGACTTGTGACTAAGAGACAGCCTGCGCGGCCTCGGCGGCCTCGCCCGGCTTGATAAGGTGGGCAGTGTCAGACCTGAATCAGCAATAGCTCATGCATCTTGTTGCTGATTTCAACCAGGGCCCTGTTGAGTTGAATGGCACTGATTCTCAGATCATCAATGATTTTGGAATGGTACGGCTGCCACCATTCATTATTGCGACTGCGAGCGTTAAGGAGCGACTCCCCACAAAACGACAAATGCACAAGAGTACTGTCCTCCATCAGGCTGTTTGTCAAATCATCAATGTAATAGCGACCTGCCAGCATGCTGGTGATTTCTTTCATCACGATTTCCAGCTCCTGTCGTTCATCCGACAATTGAACCTGTTGTATGACACCGGATGTTATGTCTGCCATCCTGAGCTCACATATTTCTACGATGCGTTTCTGACAGAGAACGTCAATACAAGGGGTAAGGTTGGTAGTATTGAACTCTTCCAGGGCAGCACTGATGTTTTGCAGTCTCAGCGCGGCAGGCCGGTCCAGGCATATGCTGTTCAGGGTCGCCTGACTGACACAGCCTTGAAATTTCGAACAGAGGGGGTAAAACTGGCTCATCAGATCGTTGAAGTGTTCCATATAGATCAGTTTTTTGAGCCGGACGATGAGCTCATCGCTAAAGGGGAGTCTGGTTGTCGTTTCCTGTCTGATGGCCTCGCGCAGTTCATCCTTGTCAATGTCATTGAGCATCCGACTCGCTTCAAGCGGAGACAGTTCAGACAGCCGGTGGTAAGGCGGGGTAACCAGGACTGCCTTGCAGCAAAGGCTGTTGCCAGCAGATTCCGGGGGCTTGGATGGCATGCCGATGCCGTAAAGAGAGCATGTCCTTTCCGGGCCAGGCCCGTCGCGCAGGGTGGGCAGTGAGTCGGGGTAGCGTTTTTTAAAAACCTCCACGGCTGAACCGCAGCAGCCTGAATGCTCGCGGTACCTCAACTCTGGATCGTCGCCTGTCTTCCAGAAACGTACCTCACTGGCGCAGGCAAAGCAGGCTACCCGGTCGTCAGTAGCACTGCCAGTGAAGCGAAAGCCGGCATCGGCCATTTTCTCCGGCGAGATGCCCGGAGAGGCAAACGTGTCGTTGATCAGCGTGCGGCCATCCGAGTAAAAAAACGTCAGTTGCAGATCTCTGGCAACGACTGTCCAGTCGCTCCCAAACAGTGCTGCTGGTTTGGGAGCACGATTAGCAGGACCTCTGTCAATCACAAGGATTTTACGCCTCAGCAGCGCATCCATCCTGAGAGTCACATCCCGACAAAGAGACGGGCTGCCCAGTTTTTTGCGGTCAATAAAACGACAATCTTTGTCTACCTCGGTCAGGCTGACTCTGCCCCAGCAGACGTCCACCGCGAGGATCTTATCGAGGGGGACAGACTTAACCAGGCGGCCGTATTTGTGTACCCGGGCATGCTCCTCGTCGCTCAGGGGCAGACTGCGCCCTGGAATATGCTTGCTGGTGACGCAGCAGTGATACTCAGTCCAGGGACCACCAGTTCCAGTCAATAATGAAAGTTCCATGATCGTACTGACACAACTGCAATAGCTCGTAATTGGACAACAATAGTCCGCAATGGTTCTGATCGAGGGATTTTCCTGCGCCTCCGGGCTATCTCTTGGGAGTTGTTTTTAAATAATTCCCACATTTCAGGAAGCTGCCCGCTACCCGCCACCCGCAAAGGCCCAACCTTTTTTGCTTTTGCGGGTGGCGGGTAGCGTCCAGTGACTTGGACGTTTCCCACGACTGAAAATGGCAAAAATATCATCAACACTGCGTCGACAGTCTACCTTACTTATTTAGGCCGGTATCTGTGGCGTGCGAAAGCGGTAAGACGACTGGAGCAAAAAACGACGTTTGCAGTTTGGCTGGTGTTAACCGATCAACAGGGGCGAGCGATGTCCTCCTATTCAAAAGTATCAGAGCGAACAGAAGGGACCGGTGACTGGCAAAACATCAGGCCGGCGCAGATTACGGAGGATCACTTTATCAGCAGCAACGGCAACACGTTTGCCGGTTATCATCTGCTGGTCGATCTGTGGCAGGCCCACTCGCTGGATGACCTAGCGCTAATGCGAGCTACCCTGCAAGAGTGCGTGAGTGTTAGCAACGCCACGCTGCTGCACATCCACTTGCATCATTTTGAACCAAATGGTGGTATCTCTGGAGTTGCGCTGCTGGCTGAATCCCACATCAGCGTCCACACCTGGCCGGAACGTGCTTTTGCCGCCTTTGACCTGTTTATGTGCGGCAAGGCAATGCCTCACCATGCCCTTGCTGTTTTGCAGCGCGCCTTTTCACCTCAGGACGTCAATATTCGTCAGATGTGTCGTGGTGTTTTAGGGGCTGAGGCAGGCCAGAAGTCGGTATAGAGGTTGTCACTGCTTTTGACCAGTTCTGAGTATTCACGACTCAGCACAAATGGCGTCCGAAGCATCCTGGTAACCTGTTCCGACAAGCGGGAGGGATGTGCTGCATATCTGGTGAGTGTGTGGCCAGCTAATAAC
>JAQFVO010000341.1 GCA_027942505.1 Endozoicomonas sp.
GTTGATGGCTATCGTGGCCGGCTATGGTTATACCCTGCTCTTCTAGAGAGCTGTCTTTAAAAAACTTTTACATTTCAGGACGCTACCCGCCGCCCGCAAAGGCCCAACCGTTTGTGCTTTTGCGGGCAGCGGGCGGCGTCTCTGGAAATGTGGAAATTATTTCAGGACAACTCCCAAGAGGCTATCCCTCAGGATTCCCTCCCCGTTCCCGGGGGGAGCTTCAACGCCTGACCAGGGCAACAGAAATCATTTGATACCCGGCCTTGTGCGGATGGGTGTAGGTTCTTGACTGCACAAACCAGTTACCCTCATCCGCCTTGTTAATCATCGCCCAGGTAACGGGATCCTCCTGATCGGCCTCTGAGGTGACGAAGTGGCCATACTCAAGCATGTTAGAGCAGCCGCCATCACGAAACCCCTGCCTCATCCATGACGGGGATGTTGAAAAATAGGTCGCCGGACAGTCATGCCTGAACTCGACTGGCGGCTTGTCAATAAGCCGGTTTGCCGTGGCCAGATCCTTGAGCAATGTGCAAGGCGACAGTACCCGTTGGCAGCATTTAGCAAACTTATTTCTTAACGGGCTGTTTTCAGGGAGCGATGAGATGTCCTGGTTCATCTCATCCACCAGTTTGCCAAGCTTGATACTGTCAAACTTTACCTCACCTTCAGAGCAAACGTCGCTGGTGCACGAAGATGTGCAGGTATGACTCTCATTACGGTCGAAGACCGTAAGCAGCAACATACGCCCACCCTCATCATCTTCATAAATACCAGACACGGCACAGTCGCAAAGAGCACTGACCAACTCACGCTCAATCATCGACCACAGCTGCGCCTGCACCAGTTGGGCAGTACTCCCGGGCTGCTCACAACTGAGGTGATCGATTGCCTGTATGACGCTCAGACAGGTACGTTTGTTAAACGAGTCGGCATATTCCGGCCAGGAGCTGGCCTCGGGACAGTCGTTAACCCAATGACACAGATGCATAGCAGTGGCTATTACATAAGGCTCAGCACAGTCCATCTCAATCAGTTCCAGTGGCTGCTCAAGGCCGCTTAACCGAAGCCACCTTTTCTCA
>JAQFVO010001277.1 GCA_027942505.1 Endozoicomonas sp.
TCCAGCCTGCACCAGCGATGGCATTAAGCTCAATATTTTTTGCTCTTAGCAGCACCCGCACGCACTCTGTGTAATCATGAACGATGGCGCAGAGCAGGGGTGTCCAGCCATTATTATCCTCACTGTTAACCAAAATACCCTCGGCGCGCAGTAGCACGTCAATACACTGGGCATTGCCTGCCAGGGCAGCACAGTGCAGGGGCGCGTAGCCGCTCGAGTTTTTATCATTAATCCGGATGTCGCCTGAAGTCAGTAAGGCCTCAAGACACTGTGGTTTATTGTATCTGGCCGCCAAGTCCAATGGTGACCAACCTGAGGTCGTCCTGGCGTTGACCTGGATGTCGTCTACCATGAGTAGTGCCTCGACGCACTCTGTAGCGCCGGCATCGACAGCGAAATGCAGGGGCGTTTTGCCTTCAGAGTTTTTTTTATTGACCAGAATACCTTTTGCTGTGAGTAATGCCCTGAGACAATCAGTGTGGCCATACCGGGCAGCACAGGCCAGGGGAGGGGTGCCTCGCCGGCTTTCAAGATTGACGTCAGTGCACGTAAATTTCAGCAGATGGTTCAGTCCGGCCAAAAGACCTTTGCAGGCAAAAAGCGGCAGAAGGTTCAGCCCTTGCTCGGTAAACAGATGGTACAGTTGGTCACAGTGACCGGTTAACAGGAGATTGGATACCGTCTGATCCTGGTTCAGACTCAGTGCCTGACAGAACAGGCGCTGGCAATCTGAGCAGGTTAACAGGGTAACGAGGCTTTCTTGTGCGAATCCGGAGATATGCCATGAGGCAAGGTGTCGAGTGAGTGGGAATATATCCAGATCTGCCTGATTGAGCATGGCTGATAGCACCGGCTCTAATAATGGCGTATCCAACAGCCAGTGCAGAGCTGGCAATGAGATGAGGTCCTGCTGTTCCGCGAGTCGATCACAAATGCACTGGCACAGTCTGTTTTGGAAATCCTCACGGTGGTGCGCCAACTTCCTGCTCAGTTGATTTGACAGTGTCTGAACGATCTGTCGGGGTGTAACGCACAGTTGTGCACTGATATCGCGATGCAAAAAAAACGCGGCAATGTCTTCGACATTGTTCGTCTGTTCCATGGCCTGGGTCAGGAGGGCATGGCTGATATTATTGGGCCAGGTGGCGAAGTCAATTGTGGTTAAATGGGCAAGCGTCAGCGTGGCGTGATTGCCTGAATCAAAAGTGCATGGCTGTCCTGCACATAAAGACGGGCTGTGGGTAAACACCCAGAAGAACAGGTTGCCGATGGTCCCGATATACAGGAGTTCCCCGGCTCTGGCAGAAATAGCGGCAAACACGGTGGCCGCCGGTCCACAGAAGTGGATACTCATCCAGGCCAGTATCTTCTCCCGGTAACGGTCAAGGCGATAGCTGCCATCGTCGTTTTCCTCTACTACCGTCCAAAGGTCCAGTGGTTGTTTTTCGCTGGTTTTCAGCAGGTGATTGACCGGTTTAAACAGTTTGCTGTCCAAAGTAACGGTTATATCTGCCGTTATTTCTGCGGGGGCGATGGTGTCGGTTTCCCACGCGGCGATACCCAGATCGTACAGGGCAGTGCTCAGCTGATCGGACCACTGATCAGAAAATGTTCTCAGGATGGTGCAGGCATTAACCGACAGACCGACCAGCGTGAGGAAGTGCTCAATCATGTCATCACCGAGCATGGTTGGCGCCAGCGGATCGACAACGGGCTGCAGCGCCAGGGCGTCACAGTGTAGATTGTGCAGGCTGTTAAACCAGTGCACTGCCATGATTGGTGGGATATCCAGCCGCTGCTCGCGTTGCTGCACAAACAGGAATGTAGCAATACAGTCGTGAAACAGCTGTTGTCTGACCCGGAACAGATTACCAGCCAGCCCGGCCTGATCTGCTGCAATCTTGATGAAGCTCATGGCAAAACGGCTGTGCACGCCGGCAGGACACTGATCAATGTCATTCAGACAGTCATGGAGTTGGGAGGCGATATATGCCTGCTGGTCTGTGCTGGCATGTTGGTGATTTTCCAGCATCTTCACCAGCCGGTGAATCTGGAAGCGAGTATCACGGTAGAGCGGCAATAGACAGTTTTGCAGATCGTCGGGAGGTGTCTTCAGTCGCTGGTGGAAAAACTCTATGCCATCGTCGTATTGTTGATTGACAAATTTGTGGGCCAGATGTCTGAGTTTTTGAATATCATCCAGGAACTGGCTTTGAATGGCCTCAAAAGCCGCATCCTGTTGCAGTGCCTGGTAACTACTCAGTGCCGGTAACTCAATATAAGCGCAAGAACAGTCAGAAGAGGGCAGGGGATCAGGCAGAGGTTGCCAGGCTTGAAAGAGTGTCGGGAAGGTGGTGGCTTGAGTCGATAGCATGATCCGGGCTCTCACCTGTTGGGATTGTCATGGTTACAACTGAAAGGCTTGAATTGCCCGTGGTCAGTGCCGGGGTTTGACTTTCAGTCAGCAAAGAAGTTTCACCCGGCCAACCGATTCATGCCAACAGGCATTACAAACCGGCACGGGGCTATGGCCGGGGGGCAGCTGCCAGCGATGTTGGCGCACCTCTTGTCTGAGTAGTCTGGTGCGCGCCCACCACCAGCAAGGCCTTAATGCACTCTGTGTTGCCGAACTTGACGGCTAAGTCCAGGGGGAACCAGCCAGCGGCATCCCTTAGATTGACATTGATGTCAGTGGCGGCCAGGAGCCATTTGAGACACCGAACGTTGCCATATCTGGCGCAGTAGTGCAGCGCAGTCCTGCCGTCATGACTGGCTTTGTTGACCTGAATGTTCTCTGCTGCGAGTAATGCCTTGACAGAGGCTTCGTGGCCTTGTCTGGCAGCACTGCAAAGTGGCGTAAGACCGCGATTATGACCATTGACCCGGCATTCGCCGGTCTCCAGCAGAGCCTCTACGCACGACGTGTGGCCATGGTCAACGGCGTAGTCCAAAGGGGTCCGGTGGTGATCATCGCACTGGTTGACCTCGATGCCGGGAGTATCCAGCAATAGTCGTATACAATCCTCATGCCCGTGGCGGGCAGCACAGGTCAGTGGTGTCCAGCCCGTTTCGGTCACTGCATTAACCGCAACGCGGCGTGTATCAAGCAATAACCTGAGACATTCTGTGTGGCCAGACGCGACGGCGCACATCAGAGGGGTCCAGCCTTTCCTGCTCCCCTTGTTGACCAAAATGCCCTCTTTGCCCAGCAATACTCGTACACAGCCAGAGTGGCCGGCCATCACTGCGGTGCAAAGCAGCGTATTACCCCCGGGATTTCTGTCATTGAGCATGCTGGCATCAACTGACAAAAGGGCCAGGGTGCATTGTGCGTGGCCCTCCTTGACGGCATAGTGCAATGGCGTCCAGCCGAGGACGGTCCTGGCATTGATCTCAACGCCTTTGGCTGCCAGAAGCACAGTCACGCAGCTGATGCGACCTTTGAGGGCAGCGAAGTGTAAGGCCGTTAAGCCATCGTCGTTTTTTTTATTGACCCGGATGCCGGCCGTTGCCAGCAAGGTCCTGACACATTGCGAGTAACCCCCACTGGCAGCCCTGCTCAACGGCGTTAAGCCTCCACTACCGACTTCATTGATGACCTGGTCAGCACCTGCCCGCAGCAAGACATTCACACTCTCTGAGTTGCCGTACTTGACGGCTTGATCCAGTGGGGTCATCTGGTCAGGATCCCTCAGGTTGACCACAATGCGCTCATCACGCAGCAGGAGTCTTATGCAATCTGCATGGCCGTATATGGCAGCACAACCCAGGGGAGTCCAGCGCGTCCGGGTAATAACATTAACGTCGAGAGCCTTTACGCTGAGCAATGCCTCAGTACACTCTGTGTGACCGTATATGATGGCGAAGTGCAGAGGGGTCCAGCCACATTTATTCTCTGCATTGACGTTGATGCCAGGGCTGTTCAGCAGCACCTTGATACAGGCAGCGTGACCTGAGTTGGCAGCACTGTGCAGGGGCGTATTGCCGTAGTCATCGGTAGCATTGATCTGGCAAGAGCCTGTCTTCAGGAGCACTCTGACACAGTCGATGTGGCCTTTCATGATAGCAATGTGATGGGGTGTGATGCCTTTAAGGTTTTTTGCATTGACAAGGCAGCTGCCCGATGTCAGCAGAGCCTGGAGACACTCCGTATGACCATCTCGGGCGGCGTATTCCAGAGGTGTCACGAAGTGGTGATCTTTCAGGTTGGGTTCAATGCCCTCACTATTGAGCAGTAACCTGACGCAGGCAACATGGCCTTTACTGGCAGCAATGCCAAGAGGGGTAAAGCCGAGAGGATTTATCGCATTTATCTGTCCACAGCCTGCCGCAAGCAAGAGCTCCATGCACTCGGCGTGGCCGTGCTCGGCAGCAAACTGCAAGGGTGTAAAGCCCGGTGAGGTTTGTGCGTTGAGTTGTATATCTTTTCTGTCCAGTAATGCCCTGACACAGTCGGTGTGGCCGAAGCGGGTGGCGAAGTGGAGCGGGGTGCAGCCCAGCTGTGTTCTCGGGTTGGTCTGTGTGTCAAGACGGCTCAGCAGCGCCCTGACACAATCAGCGTAACCGTATCGGGCGGCCAGAGACAGTGCCGTCCAGCCGGAGCGGGTTTCGGCGTTAACCTCAACGGCGTCTGTCATGAGCAGGGCATTGATGCAGTCCAGGTGGCCATGCTTGGCGGCCAGGTGCAGTGGGGTATAGTCGTCGCGAGTTCGAAGGTTAACCAAAATACCGCTGGCATTGAGCAGTACTCTGACACAGGCAGCATGGCCATTTTGGGCAGCGACGCCCAGTGGCGAGGTACTGGAGGGCGTGTTCATGTTGATTGAGACACAGCCCGAGGCCAGCAGAACCTTCAGACACTGTGCATGCCCGTATCTTGCAGCCAGGCTGAACGGTGTCCATCCCTTGGCAGTCAGGGCATTGACCTGAATATCGTCGGCAGTGAGTAATGCGCTTACGCAGGCCTCGTGACCATGGCTGGCAGCAAAATGCAGGGCCGTCCAGTCGTCAGGATCTCTCTTGTTGACCTGAATACCCGGCGCGTTAATTAGCGCCTTGAGACACTCAATGTTGCCGGACCTGGCTGCAAGACTCAGTGGTGCAGGCGTGTAAAGAGAGTTCTCACAGTTAACGTCAGTAGTCGTTAACTTTAAGAGGTACTCCAGCCCGGGCAAAACCCCACTGGCGGCAAAAATTAACAGCGGATTTTCGCCTTTGTCGTTTAACTCCCTGGTCAGTTGATCACATTGGCCTGTGCACACCAGCCTGGCTAACGTTTGAGGTTGATGAAGGTCAAATGCCTGACGAAACAGACGCTGGTGATCCGCAAAGGTGAGCAGCGTATTAATATGTTCTTGTGAGAAGTCAGAGATCTGCCATGTCATAAGGTGCGCAGTAACAGTCTCCAGGCCCGGCTTTCCTTGCAGTGCTGTTAGTACGGGTTCCAGCAATGGTGTATCCATCAGCCACTGCAGGGTTGGCAGTGAGATGGTCTGTTGTTGTGCGAAGTGATCGCAGACACACTGGCACAGCCGCTGTTTGAAATCACCGCCATTGCCGGTCAGTTTTCTGGTCAGCTGATTCGAGAGTATCTGAGCCAGTGGTGCAGGTATTGTACTTAGCTGGGCGGTGACGGCGTGATTCAGGAAAAACGAGGCAATGTCTCCGGCGTCGTCGGTCTGTTCCAGCGCCTGGGTCAGGAGCGCATGGCTGGTATGCTTGGGCCAGGTGGTGAAATCAAGAGTGATCAGATGCGGGAGCGTTATCGAGAGGTGATTGTCAGTGTCAAACGTGCATGGCTGCCTGGGTTGCAAAGATGAGTTATGGGTAAATACCCAGAAAAACACGTCGCCGATGGATCCGATGCAGTTACCACCGGGAATCGTGGCAAACACTGTTGCCGTCGGCCCGCAGAAATGGTGGCTCAGCCAGGCCAGTAACTTCTCCCGGTGGCGCTCCAGGCGATAGCTGCCATCGTCGTTTTCATCGACCAGGTGCCAAAGGTTAAGCGCTTGTTGCCTGCCTGTTTTCAGCAGATGGCTGACTGGTTGAAAAACTTTACTGTCCAGCACGCCGGTCTTTTCTGAGGTCATCTGCGCTGGGTCGATGGTATCGGTTTCCCAGGCGGCGATACCTGACTCGTGCAGGGTGCTGCTGAACTGGTCAGACCACTTTGCAGCCATTTTTCGCAGAACGGTACACGTGTTGACGGACAGATCAACCATCGCCAGGAAACGCTCAATAACGTCTGCCCCCAGGGCCGTGGGTGCAGTCGGGTCAACAATGGGCAGCAGGCCCAGGGCCTGGCAACAGCAATTGTGCAGACCGTGAAACCAGTGCACTTCCATTGCAGCGGGGATATCCACCAGGAACTGACGTTGCTGCTGAAACAAGAATGACGCGATGGATTGGTGTAACAGCTCTTGTCTGGCGTGAAACAGTATTCCGTCCAGTCCTCCCTGAGCGGCTTCCAGGTTGATGAAGCTGTTGGCAAAACGGCTGTGCACGCCGGCTGGACAATTCTCGATGTCATTGAGACAGTCATGGAGCCGGGAAGCGATATAGTCATTCTGAGCTGAGCTCATATGTTTATGATTTTCAAGCGTTGCTACCAACTGGTGAATCTGGTAGCGGGTCTCCCGGTAAAGGGGTAACAGATGGCCGTGGAGATTGTTCGGGGGCGCCTTCAGCGTGTTATGGAAAGCATTTATCCCATCGTCATACTGTTTATGGACAAAGTTGTGGGCCAGACGCCTGAGCTTTTGAATATCACTGAGAAACTGAGCCTGAATAGCCGGGAATGACTCCTCATTGGTCAGTGCCAGGTAATCTTTGACGGCAGGAAGCTGAATATAATCGGGGTAATGTTCTCGGGAGCAGGCCGGTTTAGCTGATGCAGGAGGTTGCCAGGCTTGGAAAAGTCTGGGGCAGGTGATTCTGGACAACATGACAGAAAATCCCCTTCCAGGTTGGCATGTTCCCGCGATGGCAATAAACCTGAGGCCTGCCATCAGCAATTTCAGACCCTGCGACAGTTAACAAGTTTCACCTTGCAGCGATTTTAATGAGACATGAGGAATGTGCTTTCATTGCCCACCTCTCTTTTCAGGGCCTGTTGCGACGACCTCTTTGGTGGAAAGGTAGACATTTAGCGCCTACTCCCCGCTTCAAGAAGTTAAAGATGGAACCACGAAGGACACTAAGAGCACGAAGGAAAAGAAAATCTCTTCTTTGTGCTCTTGGTGTTCTTCGTGGTTCCATCCGAAAGCCATTGATAATGGAGGGGTAATATCCACCCTAATAGTGATGAATTGACGGGATCCCCCTTTACCACCTTCAGGCTTATTAAACGACTACTTTCGTTCTTCGGACAGCAGATACCGGCTTGTAAAAGGGCTAAACTTCCTGACTTTATTACGTTCATGGCAAGTCTTCATGCTGTGTAGAAAAATATTGGCATTGGCTTAACAGAGAAGAACTTTTATGAATAAGAGTGGTCTGACCCCACAAATGCTCATTGTCGTGGGTGAAACGTTGGCTATGAGGGTTTGACCCATGGATTTACTGGGTTGTAGGCCATAAGTTGGTTTACAAATTTGAGTAGTTATCTGCAGCTGATAGTCAATAACTCATGGATAATTTTACTTTAGCTCCGAATTGCTTCCCTGCATCATCCTGTACATGTGGTTTTCCGGGAACTTACCCATTACCAACCCGGGCTTTAAGTCTGCAACCGA
>JAQFVO010001278.1 GCA_027942505.1 Endozoicomonas sp.
CACCATCAGCGATCTGCAGTCGTGCCTGTTTGGCAGTATTGATCGTTACGCTGAAGTGTGGAACCTGCGTCTGAGCCGGGTCACTATCGATGGGAGCCTCCCCGCCATGGGCGCGCTGGCCTGTACAATGGAGCCATTTTCCAGGGCGCACGACATTCGCGTTGAAAACGCTACTATCGTCAATCACCGGTCGGGCAATTATCACCAACCGGTTGCCACGGGGGCAGTTGTCGGCCTGCAGCGCAATCAGGCAAAGCTGGGAGATGTCGGCCTGCACAACTGCTCGGTCAGCACCATTGGCAGGCGCTCTATGGCCGGGGGAGTTGCAGGCATCGCTAATGGACTCGTGTATAGAACCGCCGTCGCCGATAGCCACGTCATCACTTACGGGACGCAGTCCAAGACCGGTCTGGGGACAGGCTATCTGAACGGTCGGATTTATGACCTGGACCTGATCAACAGCCAGGTGTTCACCCACGGCAGCGATGCGGATGCCGGTGGTGGCGCCGGCATGGCGCTTGGCGATGTGAATCGGGTGAGGGCGTCTGGCTGTCTTGTCAGCACCACAGACCATAACGCAGCAGGAGGCATCGGTGCCGGTTTTGTCCTGGGCAATATGAAGCAGATCTCTGGCAGCCAATGCCACGTGGTGACCAGTGGTCCTCACTCACCTGCCGGCATTGGTGCCGGGCAAATCGGCTTTCTCTCAGAAGAAGGCCTCCTGCGAGGTCTGGTTGCCATCGACAGCGGGGTGAGAGCAACCGGCGAGAATTCTGTAGCCGGGGTCGGCGCTGGGTCTGTTAACGGCGGCGTTGAGCGGATCACCTCAGTTCGCTGTGAAGTCATTGCCAATGACATGGCCGGTGTAGGCGCTGGCATAAACACTGGCACGATCGATGGCCTCACCTCTGTCAACAGTACCGCGCGCAGCCTGACCGAAAGTGCTGGTATCGGGGCCGGCAATAGCGACGGAGGCGTCCTGCATCTGGTGTCGTGGAACAGTGAGGTTCAGGGTAAACCGGGCAATAATACCGGTACTTATGAACCTCGTAATCTGTGTCGTGCTGCCCCTAACCCTGACCGTTACAGTGACCACGTGTTAATCGAACCGAACTGCACGGCCACACCATCTTCGCTGGACGAACTGCAGCGGATGTGCCAGCGGTTGTATATATTTCCCAATCGCGGCTCGACCCT